>JAUWVE010000005.1 GCA_030617565.1 Gammaproteobacteria bacterium
GCAATGGTGGTAATTGAGGTCAGCAGAATTGGGCGGAAACGTGCGCGCCCTGCCTGACTGGCTGCGACTGGAACGGCAATACCGCGCGCCCGCGCCTCGCGGATGAAAAGTACAAGTAGAATCGAGTCGTTAACGACCACACCAAATAGCGATGCCATACCAATCATGCTGGGCATGGTCAGATCCAGCCCCAATGCCCAGTGGCCGAATATTACGCCAATCAGCGCAGTAGGAATTACCGACATTACGGTCAGTGGCACCATGTAACCTCGTAATTGCAGCGCCAGCAAAATGTAAACACCGATCAGACCGAGCAGCACATTGCGTACGATGGATTTTCCAGTCCTGGCTGATTCATCACTCTGACCCTGGATATCGACCTGAATGTCCGGGTATTTCTCACGCAGCTGCGGAAAAAATTCATTCCTGGCAAGACCCAACAGTTCCTGGGCATTAGCAACACCATGCTGGACATCACCCTGTATGGTAACCGCACGGCGTCCGTTGACACGGTTGATGCGCGCCCAACCGCGTAACTCCTCGATCTCTGCAACAGCCGGTAAGGGGATCGCGGCACCAGATGGACTGACGATAGTCATATTTTCCAGATTCTCTACTGATTTACGATCCATCGCAGACAGGCGAAGATCCACTTCATATGTCTCGGCCCCGAGTGGGAACTCATCGATAATTGTGCCCTGAAAGGCATTACGTACCTGCCTGGAAAGATTAGCAGAAGTGATGCCAAACATACCGGCGTTGTCTTTCAGGTGCAAACGATACTCGCGCTTTCCCGGACGCAGATCGTCGCTCAGGTCGATTACACCATCATAGCTGTTGAGCCAGTTTTGAAATGCTACGGAAGCCTTTTTTAAACGATCGAGATCTGCACCAAGAAAACGGATATCGAGCTGCCTGCCACCCGGACCAATCGCCGGCTCACTAAATTTAAGTGCGATCACATCGTTAAGGATGCCCACCTCATCACGCCAGTAATCACGGAAATCATCGATGGCAGTATTGCGTATTTCTGCACTGAGCAGGTCAGCGATGACCCGTGCAACATGCGTCCCGCTTTCATAGGCATCCGGATTCTGGCCGTAGATCACGGTCACATTGCGTACCAGTGACTGGCCATCCGGTTGCTCTGGTGTATATTTCTCATTCGCCTTCTGTAGAGCCTTCTCTATCACTTTTATCACTTCTTCTGTTCTTGCCAGTGGCGTGCCCTGCGGCAACAGCAGGCGTGCTTCAACAATGTCGCCGTCGATATCTGGAAAGCCAACAAATTTGACCAGGCCGCCGGCAGGCAATGCAATTGAAAAGAGCATCAGCATCACCACGATGCCAAGTGTGAGGTATCTGAATTTTATCGCCTGATCCAGCAGTGGCCCAAAAAAGTTTTCGCGAAGCTTGTCAAAGCCACTCTCAAACACAACTTTAATGCGTGGCAGTTCACGCCTTTTCATATGACCAAGTGAGTGCCCTAGGTGATTGGGCAAGATGAGAAAAGCCTCAACCAGACTGATGGTGATAACGACGATTAGCACAATTGGGATCACACGCAGGACCTGACCAATTTCACCCGTAATGAAAGCGAGCGAGCCGAATACCATCAGCGTGGTGGCAAATGAAGACAGGATACCAGGCAACACCTGTTTCACACCGACAACAGCGGCATGCATGGGTTCATCACCTTTGTTCAGGCGTGCAGCGATATTCTCAGCGATGACAATAGCATCATCCATCAGCAGACCTATACCGATCAGCAGACCCACCATGGAGATCATATTGAGGGTAATGCCCAGTACGGGCAACAAAAAAAATGCCCCCATGAACGAGACTGGCAAGCCCATTGTGACCCAGAAGCTGTAACGAAAACTGAAGAATAACCAGAGCACCAGAAATACCGCTATCAGGCCCTGAATGCCGTTTCTCACCAGCATATCCAGACGATCGCGAACCACCGAGGATCGATCCTGCGTCAGTGTTAACTGTATACCTTTAGGCGCCTGCTCTCTTTCCTGCTCTACAAAAGCGGCTACCGCATCATAGGCAAGCAGTGTATCCTGAGCACGTGTCTTGGTGACATTCAGGATAGCTGCACGTTTACCGTTAAAGCTGATTTTTTCTTCCTCGCGATCAAAGCGGTCGGTGATACTGGCAATATCACCGAGGTGAATCGCGGCACCTGTTTTTCCTGAAATCACCACCAGATCTTTAAGCCCCTCAATGGTTTTGCGCTGATCATCAATGCGTATCAGTACATCTTCCATGCCACCTTCCAGACGGCCCGCCGGGCTGGCAACACTCTGATTACGCACAGCATTGGAGATATCCACCGATGACAAACCATATTGACGCAATCTGTGCATTGGAACCTCTATACGCAGCTGGTGTGCAGAAAATCCATTTATGGTCACAGTGGCAATAGCGCCAGTGGCCTGCAGTCGTGATTTGATGGCTTCGGCATAGGCCTTCAGTACAACGGGATCTTCCGGACCCGTGATCGCAATGGCCACCACAGCGTCGGTGCGCCCCAATTCTTCCACCACCGGCTGTTCGGTCTGCTCGGGAAAATCGTCAATGGCATCGACTTCGGATTTAATGTCATCGAGAAAGCGCACCATGTCTGAGCCTTCCAGCATCACGATGGTAGCGACACCCTGTCCCTCACGTGCCTCACAGCGTATTTCGTCCAGATCGGTGATGCCATCCATCGCATCTTCCAGACGGCGGCAAATGGCATCCTCTACTTCGTCAGTAGTCGCTCCCTTGTAGATGACCCGCACTTCTACCTTGTCACTCTTGATGTCAGGGAAGGTTTCACGCTGCAGGCCTGGCAAAGCCACCAGACCCAGCAACATAATCGCCGCCATGAACAGGTTGGCTGCGGTGGGATGGTAAGCGAACCAGCGGATCATCTTGTACCCTTTGCAGTCGCTTCAATATCGGCCTGTAACTGGACATCCATGCTGGTCTGCAGCAGCATTCCGGATACAGCAGGCACCAGGTCAGAAACAACCACATTTTGACCTGCTTCAAGGCCTTCTCCAATAATACTCAGCGAGCCTTGATTGAACAAAACATTCACAGGCTTTATCAGAAGACGCTGCTGTGCATCCACCAGGTAGACTTTTCCTTCATGAATAGCCGTGCGTGGCAAAACAATACGATCCGCCTGAGTATGACCGGTAATCAGTACTTTGACGAACATACCCTTAGTCAAAGGAGGTCGCAGGCCAGGCCGGATCAAGCTCATTGGGTTATCTACCGCAACGACTATGCCTATAGTGCGTGTTTCGACATCAACAGTGTCACTAAATCGTACAAATTTTGCATTCCAGTTGGCAGTGTAATTTCCCATGTCCAGATGCAGTGTGGGGCGAAACCCTGTGAATTCAGCCAGGTCCTGGTTGAACTGGTCAAACTTACCAGCGCTGTCTGGTCTGCCAAGGAACAGATGACGCAACGAGGACAATGCGACCTGGGCCGTTACCTCCACACGATCTACCGAGTCACCTTTGAACAAATTTTGCCCTTTGCTGACATACTGGCCAATCTCTATCGCATGATCAGCGATACGCAAGTTGAAAGGTGACCTGACTTCGGTATTAGACAGGTCACGCTCAGCCTGATTGACCCTGGACTCCAGCAAGCGGCGTTTTATGGGGATCAGTGCCAGGTTGTTTTGCTGGTTCTGTGTGGCGGAGCGGGTTTGCAGCAGCGTGCGCTCAGCGGCATCTGCCTCACTATGTGAAACAGTCCCCTTTTTAACAAGTTTTTTTATGCGTTCCAGCTCGCGCCTGGCCACATCATTGTTGCGCTGCTCAATTGCCAGTAATGCCGTGGCATTCTGTTCCTGGATACCCAGTTCCATCAGTTCGGCCTGCGCCTGGGCAAGTTTGAGCTCATAATCTACCGGGTCTATTCTATACAGTAGCGTGTCTGTGGGAATAATTTCTCCATTTCTCAACTTGCTATGCATCTCGATGATGCGCCCACTCACCTGTGCGACGGCAGACCATACCCTGGCCGGCTGCACAGTACCGTAGCCTTCGGCTGAAGGTAACAAATTCATACTGGATATCGAAATGATACGTACAGCACGTGCAGGCTCGCCGCGCTCCGATTTAAGCGGTGGTTGTTTGCCACTCGTCATGAAAATCATGAAAAGTATCCCCACAATGACAGGAGGCACTATCCACACTACACGTAGACGTGAGTTTTTCTCTGATTTCATGATGTGTCTCCGGATAAACTGACTATAACAGGTGTTGTTAGCAAGCGGGATGTGACGGTCGTATCGACATTCTGCTCACTGCTGAATTTCAATGATCCTCCATGTGCCTCAGCAATCATACGACACAAATACAGGCCGATCCCGTAACCGCTCATTTTTCGCTGACGGGATGGATCAACACGGTAAAATGGTTCTATGAGGTATGGCAGATGCTCTTCAGCAATTCCCTCACCGTGATCACAGACACGAATAATGAGTTCATTATCTTCTAGCTGCGTTGTTATCTCTACCTGACCATGGTCCTGCTGTTGTCGCGGTTCCGGGCTCAGGCTGTCGGTGAAGATTACGATCGTCGTAATTATCTCAGGATCCTTGTTTCGCACTGCGCTGGTTTTTCCCTCGACCAGGACATGTGCCTTATTCTGATCCAGTTTATCGGCATTCAGTAATGACAGCATTTCATCGCGGCTCTGCTTGCGGTTCTGCTGCATTTCCTGACGCGTAGAACGAAATCCCTGGATCAAGGCCTGGAATATTTTTTGCTGCTCATCGTTCAGGTCAAGGTGTTTGGCCATATGCTGAGGGCCACGTATGCCACAGTTGCTTTTAGCATATGCGATACCACCGACAGTAGTGGCAACTATTACAGACCAGATGATGATTTTTGTTACACGTTTCATGATTGCTGCTACTTGCAGTAGTTGATGTTGGATACATCGTAACGAAGGCAAAAGCAACGATCATTTCATATTGGTAACTCTTTGTAACAGTTTGTAACTGAGATATTTTTACAGGAGGCGTACCTACTTACAATCTTTCTTGCCTCGCGCTAGAAATTGAATAAAAAAAGAAATGAACTTTCTCAGGAAGGGCGGAAATAACTCTAAGCTGTGCTACCCACGGCCTTATCATCATTTTCAATGCCTTCCCTTTCCTCATACAACCTTTTCGCCACTGAGACACGATAGGGACAATTCTTGCCATTGTCACACTGGTCGCATTCCAGATCTGTCCAGGCATAGGCGAGCGCGAAGGTAAGACGTGAGAAAAAACGCTCATCAGCATTGGCACCAATTGTGCCAGTGCGATACATGGTCTGCATGAATGGTCGCTTCATACGAGCGACCAGGAAGATCACACCGGCCTTTTCCAGCCGTTCAGATAACTGAGTCAGAACCATTTGACCGGTCGAATCCAGCATATTGATGCCTTCAGCATCCAGGATAATAAATTTTGCATCGGGGTGATCTGCAAATATTCTTAATACCTCGGTTTCGAAAAACCCTGCATTAGCATAATACAGCGACATATCGAATCGAATAACGACAATATTTTTACAGGCTTCAAGCTCAGGATGAATTAACAAATCACGAAAAGTACCATCATGATAACGGGCGACCGTAGCAAAGCGTGGACGCATGGTACGGTAAATGAAAAACGCCATCGACAGCAGAACACCAATGAGTATGCCCCTATCAAGATGCGGTGCCATAACAAGCGTCAACACAAAGGTTACGACAGCAACAATACCGTCATGTTTCTCGGCCTTCCATGCATGTTTGATGGGTTTGAACTTGATCAGGCCCAGTACTGCCATGATGATGACAGAGGCCAGAGTTGCCTGGGGTAAATGGTAGAGCAGTGGTGTTAAAAATAGCAATGTGATGCCAACCATAATCCCGGTGACGATTGAACTGAAACCTGTACGTGCCCCAGCGTCAATATTGACCGCAGAGCGTGAAAAAGAGCCGGAAACAGGGTAACCACTGAACAGCCCTGATGTGATATTTGACAGGCCCTGGCCCACCAGCTCCTGGTTGGCATCAAGGCGCTGACGTGTACGTGCTGCCATCGCCTTGGCGATAGATATGGCTTCCATGAAGCCAACCAGCGAAATCACAACTGCAGATGTTGCTAGTTGAGAAATGATTTCAAAATTGAACTCTGGTATTGATATACCCGGCAAACCCTTGGGGATGTCACCTACGATAGCTCCTCCGTGTTCTGCAAACCCGGTAAGCTTGGAAATGATAGTTGACACTACCACAGCAATCAATACAACGGGCAGCGTTGGACGCCATTTTTTTACACCCACCATGATGGCCAGCGACAAAATTGCGAAAAACAGGGTAGGCCAGTGAGTATCGGTCAGGGCAGCCTGAAGCATATGGTAGACGGTTTCGTAATGGTGTTCCGCCTTTTCGACAGTGACACCAAAGAGCTTGCTGAGTTGTGAGGTGCCGATGATAATAGCGCCTGCTGCAGTGAAACCGACGACGACCGGGTGAGACAAAAAGTCCACCAGGACCCCCAGGCGAAACAAGCCAAGTGATAACTGAAACACACCGACCATAATGGCTAACAGTGTTGCATAAACCAGAAAACCCTCACTGCCCAGCCCTGCTATTGGCTCAAGTGAAGCGGCTGTCATTAATGAAACAACAGCTACAGGCCCGGTAGCAAGCTGGCGTGAGGAACCAAAAATAGCCGCCACCATTGGTGGAAGGAAAGAGGCATAGAGACCATAGTAAGGAGGCAAACCAGCTAATTGCGCATACGCCATCGACTGGGGTACCAACACAAGAGCAACCGTAACACCGGCAAGAATATCAATTTTCAGCGTTTCGAAATTTCGCAGCTCACCAATCTGATCAATAGTCGGGATTATCATATATCGGAGTTGAGAGAAAATTTCTTTAACTGTCATGTTATTTCCATAAAACGAATTGAATATTGCACACCTTAAACCTGGATTGCCTTGTCGCCTTTTGCTCAATGTAACCGCGCATTATAACAGAAATACCCTTACTTTTCTTCAGTTAAGTCTGGTTTTCTTTTTTCTTGTGCTGGCGCACGATTGAGAGTTTCCTCCCTGATGGGCAGGTTTTTCTTTACCCTCATTCAGGCTGTCCCGAAGGGTGCAGGCCATGGACGGCCTTGATAAAGGTAACTCGTACATGAAGCGCGAAAAACTCAGATTATTTCAAGCAAAGGAACAAAAATGAAAAGAATTCTTCCAAAAAGAACGAAAAATCACAATATATAGCGAGCTAAATCCTCATTCTCAACCAGCTCCCCAACATGCTCATCTACGTACTCTGCATCAATGACAGCCGATTCACCTGCCTTGTCCGCCGCTTCAAATGAAACAACGTCCAGCAGTGCCTCCATCAGAGTATGTAAGCGGCGAGCACCAATGTTTTCGGTTCTTTCATTCACTTCAAAGGCAACTTCGGCAATACGCTTAACACCATCTTCAGAAAATGACAGATCAAATTCTTCAGTTTTCATCAGGGCTGAATACTGTTCGGTCAGTGATGCATCGGGTTCAGTCAGAATTCTTGAAAAATCATCGGCACTTAAGGCATCAAGTTCTACGCGAATAGGCAACCTTCCCTGCAGTTCAGGGATAAGATCCGAAGGTTTAACCAGGTGGAAGGCACCGGAGGCGATAAAGAGGATATGGTCTGTTTTCACCATGCCATATTTTGTCGATACGGTAGAACCCTCGACAAGTGGCAGCAGGTCACGCTGCACCCCTTCACGTGATACATCCGCGCCACTGGTTTCACTGCGTCCGACTACTTTGTCTATTTCGTCGAGAAATACAATGCCATTTTGTTCTACCAGGTCTACTGCATTTATCTTGATGTCATCTTCATTGATCATGCTGGCGGCTTCCTCTTCAGTCAGCAGCTTCAATGCCTCCTTGACACTAACTTTACGTTTTTTGGTGTTTTTATTGCCCATGGTCTGAAACATACCCTGGATTTGGCTGGTCAGTTCCTCCATACCCTGAGGGCCAAGTATTTCTACTCCCTGAGCTAAAGCGCTGACTTCAATTTCTATCTCTTTGTCATCGAGTTTTCCTTCACGTAATTTCTTGCGAAATACCTGGCGCGCTGCACCGTCATCCTTTTTTTCTGTGTCTTCAAATCCAACATCACGTGCAGGTGGAATCAGGATATCGAGTATCTTTTCTTCCGCCGCATCCTCGGCCCTGGGTTTCAGCTGCTCTACCTGCTGTTCACGCAACATCTTGACTGCCATGTCGACCAGATCGCGAATGATTGAATCCACTTCTCTTCCAACGTAGCCAACCTCAGTAAACTTGGTGGCCTCTACTTTTATAAAAGGGGCATTCGCCAGTCGTGCAAGGCGTCTGGCAATTTCTGTCTTGCCAACTCCGGTAGGACCAATCATTAGAATATTTTTCGGTGTGATTTCAGTCCTCAGGTCTGTGTCGCTGACTTGTGAACGACGCCAGCGATTGCGCAGAGCAATGGCAACGGCACGCTTGGCCGAGGCCTGACCGATAATATGTTTGTCCAGTTCGTGGACGATTTCACGCGGAGTCATACTGGACATATAAGGGCACCTCTATTAATAATGGATAGATCAGATTGCATTCAGGATTGTTCATATCAAGGCAAGGATTGCACGTAATAGCTAGCTATTGCGAAGATGCTTAACGTAGAGATGGGCGATTATGGAGGTGAGATGATTATTCATGGATTATTAGAGATGCCCTTTAGTATTCCAGAGTTTCTATTGTTAGATTTGAATTTGTATAAATGCAGATGTCAGAAGCGATACCCAGACTCTTCTCGACGATAGCCTTTGCATCCAGTTCTGTATTGTCAGCAAGAGCCAGGGCTGCAGATTTTGCGAAGTCACCGCCGGAACCTATAGCCATGATACCCTGTTCGGGCTCAATGACATCACCATTGCCTGAGATGATTAACGAAGCATCTTTATCTGCCACCGCAAGCAATGCCTCAAGACGGCGCAACATACGGTCTGTGCGCCAGTCTTTTGCCAGCTCAACGGCCGCGCGTACAAGATGCCCCTGATGTTTCTCGAGTTTACCTTCAAATCGTTCAAACAAGGTAAAGGCGTCGGCAGTACCGCCAGCAAAGCCTGCGATCACCTGCTCTCTGTACAGACGTCGTACCTTCTTTGCGTTTCCTTTCATAACTGTGTTGCCGAGTGAGACCTGGCCGTCACCGCCTATAACGACAGTATTGCCTCGTCGGACCGAAAGTATAGTCGTACCACGATATTGCTGCATGGAATATTCCGCTAAGCTGGAGTGGGAGTTGGACAATTTAACATGGGGATTACTTCACCACTTTCAAGCGAGGTTTTTCCTGTTTCTTTGTGGCCTGACTGCTGGCCACAGGATTTATCTCGTCATTATCGCCATCAGGTTCCGGCGTCCCATCCTCTTCAGGAAAGAAAATACCCTGACCGTTTTCCCTGGCATAAATTGCCAGCACGGCACTAACCGGCACCTCTATATTCATCGACTGACCAGAGAAGCGGGCGCTGAACAGTATCCATTCATTGCCCAGCTCTATACCCTGTACAGCAGAGGGGCTGATGTTCAGAACTATCTGGTCATCATTGATAAATTGCGTGGGAACCACCACTCCCTCTCCGAGGGCATTAACCAGTATATGTGGGGTCAGGTCGTTTTCGCAGGCCCACTCGTTGATTGCCCGAATCAGATACGGACGGGTAGAAATCATCGGTGTAGCCAGCCAGTTCCGTCAGATCAGGCTGACTTTTTCTGACGCAGGCCCCGTTCAATTTCACTCAGACTCTGCTGGAAGGCACGGCGGCTGAAAAGACGATGGGCATATTCACTCACCGACTTCGCCTGTGGAGGCATCTCTACACCACAACTGGGCAAGCGCCACAGCAGCGCGGCCATATAGCAGTCAACAAGGCTGAAATCCTCACCCAGTAAATAGGGTTGCGCAGCAAAAACAGGAGAAAGGGCGGTCAGGCCATCACGGATAGCCTTACGGGCTTCGGTGGCTTTTTTAGCATCTTTTCCTATGCAGACCGGCAACAAACGGGTCCAGTCACGGTAGATGCGTCTCACCATCAAACGCGCACGGGCGCGGCTGACAGGATCTACCGGCATCAATGGTGGATGCGGCAGACGTTCGTCCAGATATTCATTTATTAATGTGGAACTGTATAACACGAGTTCTCTATCAATAAGGGTAGGTGTTTCATTGTAAGGATTGAGGTCTGCCAGGATATCTGATATTTCACTTGAATCTACATACTCAATTTTGCAATCAACGTCTTTTTCAAACAATACAATACGAGAAGCATGGCTGTAGGGACAGTCATAGCCTGAGTAAAGTGTCATGATTGGCTTTCTTGCTGGTGAAGACATGTTCATATTCATAATCCTGCGTAGTAGATCCAGGGAAAATCTGATTAATTATGCTGTAAAATTATACCAACTGAAAACACGTACGGGGGCTTACCGCCCCCGTTCTGGAATTCAGCTATTAACTGAATCAGTGTACATCCTTCCAGTATTCCTTTTTCAACAAATAGGCAAAAACAAAGAAAATTGCCAGAAAAATAAGAACATAGACACCCAGCTTGTATCTTACCATCTGTGCAGGTTCGGCCAGGTAAACCATAAAGTTGGTTAAATCTCGTGCAGCCGCATCAAACTCTTCTTCATTTAAAGAACCCGGTTTGACCATTTCATAATGATCAAACACTTCCCTGCCGTGTTCATCTTTCTTGAAAACAGCGTGACGAGCACCCTGCAGGCTGTACATAACATGCGGCATGGCTACTTTCTCAAACAGGACGTTGTTCCAGCCTGATGGAGAATTATCATCGAGATAGAAGCTGCGCATGTAAGTATAGATCCATTCAGGACCACGCGAACGTGCAATCAGAGACAAATCAGGCGGTGTCTTGCCAAACCACTTCTTGGCATCTTTGGCCGGCATAGTAGTTTTCATCAGCCCACCAATTCTGTCAGCCGTAAACATCATGTTGTCTTCTACCACATCTTCGGGAATCTGCAGATCTGCTGCCATGCGGTTATAACGCATAAAGGCCGCACTGTGGCAGGACAGGCAATAATTAACAAACAGGCCTGCACCTCTTTGCAGTGACGCAGTATCACTCATATCGATATCGACCTCATCCAGATGTGCTCCGCTGGATGCAAATACTGGCATGCTTACCAGAGTAAGCAACAGGAATAGCTTTTTCATTATGTTAACCTCTCTGGAACTGGCTTAGTACTATCCAGACTTGTATAAATAGGCATCAGCAGGAAAAATCCGAAATATAAAAACATGCCGATCTGTGCAAGCAGAAGATTCAGACCCTCGGCAGGCTGCGTACCAAGCCAGCCCAGTCCCAGAAAGGCAAGGATGAATATGGTCAGTGCGACTTTAAAAATCCCACCACGATAACGAATCGATTTTACAGGTGATCTATCCAGCCATGGCAGGAAAAACAGCACAATCAGAGAAGCAAACATGGCAATAACGCCCCACAGTTTCGCCCCACCCGGCAACCATTCCCAGGTCACCGCACGCAGGATTGAATAGTACGGTGTGAAATACCACAACGGGACAATATGCGACGGCGTGGACAACGGGTCTGCCGGGGTGAAGTTATCCGCCTCGAGGAACCAGCCACCTAACTCCGGTGCAAAGAATACAATTGCCGAGAACACCATCAGGAAGACAATGACGCCGACGATATCTTTAACTGTGTAATAAGGGTGGAAAGGAATACCATCTAAAGGAATGCCGTCAGCACCCTTATTTTTCTTGATTTCTATGCCGTCCGGGTTGTTCGAACCCACTTTGTGCAGTGCAACAATGTGCAGGAACACCAGTATGACTAGAACCAGTGGAACAGCGGCAACATGAAAAGCGAAGAAGCGATTCAGCGTTGCATCAGAAATTACATAATCACCGCGCAGCCATTCGACCAGGCCGTCACCAACATAGGGAATCGCACCGAACAGGGAGATGATTACCTGGGCACCCCAGAAGGACATATTGCCCCATGGCAGCAGGTAACCCATGAAGGATTCCGCCATCAGAGCTATGAAAATCACCATGCCAAATATCCAGATCAGTTCACGTGGAGCGCGGTAGGAACCGTAGATCATGGCTCTGAACATATGCAGATAAATCACGATGAAAAACATTGATGCACCGATAGCGTGCATGTAGCGCATCAGCCAGCCCCACGGCACATCTCGCATAATATATTCGACCGAAGTGAAAGCCAGTTCCGCGTCGGGTTTATAGTGCATGGTCAGAAAGATCCCGGTGATAATCTGCATCACCAGCATCAATATGGCCAGTGATCCGAAGAAATACCAGAAGTTAAAATTCTTTGGCGCGTAATACTTCGCCATGTGTTCTTCCCACACCTGTGTCAGTGGGAAGCGATCATCAATCCAGGACATTAACTTTTCCATTAGACTTTAGCCTCCTCTGGATTCTCACCAACCACAATCACGGTATCACTCAAAAACCGGAAAGGCGGTACGGGTAAATTAGTTGGTGCAGGTACGTTTTTGTAAACACGACCGGCCATGTCAAATTTTGAACCATGACAGGGACAGAAATAACCACCCGGCCAGTCATCACCCATATCCGAGGCAGGACCGATAGCAAATTTTTCCAGTGGGACACATCCGAGATGGGTACAAAGGCCAACCATGACCGATAAATTTGGATGTTTTTCCTGGGCACGAGATTGATTCTTTGCATAAGCTGGTTGCTGCTCTACATCAGATTCCGGGTCAGCAAGTAAATCAGTTAATGTGCCAAGCGTATCCATCATGGCATCGGAGCGTTTAACTATCCATACCGGCTTGCCCTGCCACTCAATGGTTAGTAACACACCCTCAGCAAGCTTACTAAAATCAACTTCTACCGGTGCCCCTGCAGCCTTGGCTCTGGCACTTGGCGTCATACTCAGGATAAATGGCGTTGCCATGAAACCGACACCGACTGCACCGACTGCAGATGTGGCCAGGGTCAACATGCGTCGCCTGCCTTTATTTACATTCTGATCACTCATGAATTTACCTCAAATCGAACCTGCTTAGCAGGACAAACTGGACATCATTGAATTTTTCTATCAACTACATGGCACAAAAAAATGACCGCCCGGGCCATGTTATTCTTCACCAAACTTAAAAAGCTCGCGAATTATAGCAAAAACCACAGGCACTTTGTGAGCAAAATTATTATGCACATATTAGTATGTGCTGATATTCTATCACGGCACAGTCATTTTTCAAGATGTACAATGTATTATAGCCCTTGAAAAGATTGAGGTTCTTGACTTAATCCCTAAAATTAATCTTTTTCTCTTGATATAGGAACATCCATGCAAACATTCGTCAAAACCCTTGCAGTTGCCCTGTTTGTGACCGCTCTTCTTGTATACTTTTTCACCAACATCAATGCATTAACAACTCAGGAAGACAGTCATCAGCCTTTTGTGCAAAGTGCTGAGGCAAATCCCCCTGCACTTTCCGGCCCCGTTTCCTACTCCTCAGCGGTCAAGATCGCTTCTCCCGCAGTGGTCAACATCAACACAGAAAAAGTTGTTACCGTTCGCAACCACCCCTACTTCGAAGATCCTGTGTTCAAACAGATGTTTGGTGATTCGTTAGTCGACGGCTCCAAAGCACGCAAGCGTATCGAAAACAGCCTGGGTTCCGGTGTGATCATCAATCCGGATGGCTATGTACTGACAAACAACCATGTCATCCAGGGTGCCGACACTATCCAGGTCTCGCTAAAAGATGGTCGCAGCAGTACGGCAAAAGTCATTGGCACTGACCCGGAAACAGATATTGCCTTGCTTAAAATCGACCTCGACAATCTGCCAGTAATTACTATCGGTGATTCTGAACAACTGGAAATTGGTGATGTGGTACTGGCCATAGGCAATCCGTTTGGTGTCGGCCAGACTGTGACTATGGGTATAGTCAGTGCAACAGGACGCAGCCAGCTTGGCATCAACACGTTCGAAAACTTTATCCAGACCGATGCCGCCATCAACCCCGGCAACTCCGGTGGCGCGCTGGTCGATGCTTACGGCAGACTGATAGGAATCAATACCGCTTTATTCTCACATAGCGGCGGGTCACAGGGTGTAGGCTTCGCAATCCCCAGCAAGATGGCCAAAAATATCATGGCACAACTAATAAAATACGGTCATGCAGTACGCGGATGGCTGGGCTTCGAAGGACATGCATTAACCCCGAAACTGGCAGAAGCCCTGCAACTGGAAACCACTGAAGGTATCATTATTACAGCAATCATCCGCAACGGACCCTCCCATAAAGCCGGTTTGGAACCGGGCGACATCATTGCCGGCATTGATGGCAAAAAAGTCAAAAATGGCCAGGATGCACTGGCCGTCATTACAGCAAAGCAACCCGGCGAAAAAGTAACCCTGACAATTAAAAGAGATGGCCGGCAGTATTCTGTTACTGCCACAACTATTACCAGGCCGCCACAGGCGATTAGTGAGGTGAAGGAATGAAAAAAGATTTGAGACTAAGGACTAAGGACTAAGGACTAAGGACTAAAAAATCGTAACGGGTTTTCCTTTCATCTTTCGTCTTTCATCTTTCGTCTTTCATCTTTCGTCTTTCGTCTTGGAACTTGGAACTTGAAACTTGGAACTTGAAACTACCCCAATATCGCCCGGATCTGATCCAGCGCTGCATTACCCTGTGACATTTTCTCTTCGGTGCTTATTTTTCTTCCCAGTGCCTGCCAGTCCAGGTCATCGACCGGCAATTCCTCGAGAAAACGGCTGGGATCGCAGTCCAGCGTTTCTCCATAACGCTGACGCACCCTGGCAAGGCTCAGGGTCAGCCCATGCTGGGCACGTGTGATGGCGACATAAAACAAGCGGCGTTCTTCCTCGATATTATCTTCATCTATACTGCTTCGATGCGGCAGCAACCCCTCTTCCATGCCAACAACATACACATGAGGGAATTCAAGCCCCTTTGCTGCATGAATGGTCATCAGAGACACTTCATCGCCATCCTGCTCATCATTATTACGATCCAGGATTCCGCGCAGCACCAGGTTCGCAACGCAGTCAGAAAGCGTTTTTTCTTCCGCATCTTCACTATCATCCACCGTTAGCCAGTCAAGCAATTCTCTGATGTTCTTCAGACGCCGCTCAGCCTGCGCCTCATCCTCGGCATTACTGCGCACCCAGTCAGGATACGAGACCTGATCCAGCAGCTGCTGGATTGATAATTTCATATCTGACGAAGTGATATCATCTGCTGTCGACACTATCCAATGGCTGAATTGTCTTAATGATGCAAGCTGTGCCCCTGCAATACGGCTGTCCAGTGCCAGATGTGAGGTCGCTGCAAACAGACTGATGTCCCTTTCTGTTGCATATTTTCCCAATTTTTCCAGGGTACCCGGCCCAATTCCACGGCGCGGAGTATTAACAATTCTCAGGAACGCACTGTCGTCATCATGGTTAGCGACAAGACGCAGATAGGCCATCACATCCTTGACTTCCGTGCGGTCAAAAAATGACAGGCCGCCACTGATAAAATAAGGGATACGCTGTTCGCGAAAAATTTTTTCGAACACCCGCGCCTGGTGATTGCCGCGATAGAGGACAGCATAGTCGCCGTAGTTAAGACCTTTCTGAAAACGATGCTGCATTATTGAAGCAACTACTTTCTCCGCTTCATGCTGCTCGTTTTTTGCTTCCAGTATCTGAATCGGGTCACCATAACCCAGTTCGCTCCAGAGTGCTTTTTTAAAGCTATGCGGGTTGTTATCGATGACCTTATTGGCTGCTTTTAGTATGCGCCCCATGGAACGGTAATTCTGTTCCAGCTTAATCACGCTCAGGTTGTGAAAGTCCTTTGACAACTGGGACAGATTTTCTGCCTCGGCACCTCGCCAGGCATAAATAGATTGATCATCATCACCAACCACGGTCAGATTCCCTCGCGCACCAACCAGCATTTTAACCAGCTCATACTGTGCGGTATTGGTGTCCTGGTACTCGTCAACCAGCAAGTAGTTAATCTGCTGGCGCCAGCGGTCCAGTATCTCCGGATTACTTTTCATCAACACACCGGGTTTACTGATAAGATCATCAAGATCTAACGCATTACAGGCATGCAGCTGGCGCTCATAGGCCGGATATATACGGGCTGCTGCCACGCTGACCGGATCATCCTCTGCCATCACGCTAGAAACTTCATCCGGTAATAGAAAAGCATTTTTCCAGCTCGATATTTTGCCAAGTACATGCTCGGGAAACTTGTTGTCTGATGTCATTTCAGAGCGCATCAACTCTCGAAGTATGACCAGCGCATCGCTTTGATCAATGATAGAAAAACCGGCCTTGTAATCCAGTGCGGCGTATTCCTTACGCAGGATATTCAGACCCAGAGTGTGGAAAGTTGAGATGGTCAGACCACGTGAGCTGACACCCGAAAGCAGCCCTTTTACTCGTGAGCGCATTTCTCTTGCTGCTTTATTTGTAAATGTTACAGCTGTGATCTTACGCGGCTGCATACCGCGCTCACGAATCAGCCATGCGATTTTGCTGGTAATGACGCCGGTCTTGCCACTACCGGCACCTGCAAGTACCAGCAACGGACTGGAGACATGGCGGACGGCTTCACGCTGCTGGGGGTTCAGTTTGGGTAACACTTGTATTATGGGAACCTCAGATAATTCCGTCATTGCGAGGAACAGGGTGACGAAGCAATCTCTAAGCAACTGTTTTAAATAGAGAGATTGCCGCGTTACGCTCGCAATGACATAAACTTTTCAATAGACCACTCATACATTTTATGAAATGAGCGGAACGAGATGAATTGTACGGCTTTAATATATTAGTAACAGCCATACTTTCGAGATATGCTAATCTTGCTTTTTATAATTTTCTCATAGGCACACAATTATGTCAGAAAAAATAACCGACTCCGGGCTGAAATATGAAGATATCACTGAAGGCGATGGCGATATGGCAGAAGCAGGACAAATGGTCACAGTTCACTATACTGGCTGGCTAACAGACGGCAATAAATTTGATTCCAGCAAGGACCGCAACGACCCATTCAAATTCAAGCTGGGTGCAGGGAATGTAATACGTGGCTGGGATGAAGGCGTTGCTGGTATGAAAGTCGGTGGCACGCGTAAACTGACCATCCCGGCCAATCTCGGTTACGGTGCACAGGGTGCGGGTGGTGTTATCCCACCGAATGCGACACTGGTGTTTGAGGTGGAATTGCTGGGAATTAACTAAGAATGTTTTAAGTGTTACGTGTTACGTAAAACCTAATACGTAACACGTAATACGTAATACGGTTTTTTTCTTAACCCACCGCCACCTTCGGCAAGTTATGTAATGCCCGCTCAATCTCTTCTTCCGGATATTCGTAATCCACCAGTTCACCAGCAAAGTACTTGTCATAGGACGCCATATCAAAATGTCCATGGCCGGACAGGTTGAAGAACAGGGTCTTTTCTTCTGCGCTTTCCTTGCAACGCAGTGCCTCATCAATAACGGCCCGGATTGCATGATTTGATTCGGGGGCAGGGACGATTCCTTCAGAACGAGCGAATGTTACGCCTGCTTCAAAAGTGGCGATCTGTGGCACTGCTACAGCTTCGATCAGGCCTTCTTTATACATTTGTGATACCAGCGCTGAATCACCATGATAGCGCAGGCCGCCGGCATGAATACTCGGTGGGATAAAATCATGACCGAGGGTGTATTGCAGCAGCAAAGGTGTCATACCCAGCGTGTCGCCAAAATCATAGGCATAGTGACCGCGTGTCAGTGTCGGGCAGGAGGTCGGTTCAACAGCAACCAGTCTCACATCTTTGCCTGCTGCCTTGTCGGCAAAGAAAGGGAAGGCCACACCGCCGAAGTTTGATCCACCGCCACATGGCGCAAAGATCATATCCGGGTATTCACCAATACTGGCAAACTGTTTCTGCGCTTCCTGACCGATGACTGTTTGATGCAGTAGAACATGATTCAAAACTGAACCCAGCGCATAGTTGGTGTCATCACGAGAAGCCGCTTCTTCAACTGCTTCAGAAATAGCAATGCCCAGCGAGCCGGGAGAGTCAGGATCATCGGCCAATATACTGCGCCCGGCATTAGTCAGGTTAGATGGACTGGCAAATACATCTGCGCCCCATGTCCGCATCATGGAACGTCGAAAAGGTTTCTGGTCATAGCTAACTTTTACCATGAAGACGCGTACGTCGATACCGAACATCTGCCCTGCAAGTGCCAGTGAGCATCCCCATTGGCCAGCTCCGGTCTCGGTAGTTAACTTAGTAATACCAGCCTGCTTGTTATAGTAGGCCTGCGCCACTGCGGTATTCGGTTTATGCGACCCTGCAGGACTGACACCTTCGTACTTGTAGAAGATTTTTGCCGGCGTGCCAAGAGCTTTCTCCAGCCTGTGTGCCCTGTATAGAGGAGAAGGACGCCACATCTGATAGATCTCACGCACCTCTTCTGGAATTTCAATCCAGCGTTCAGCAGAGACTTCCTGCTCAATCAGCGCCATCGGGAACAGTGGGGCCAGCGCTTCCGGGCCTATGGGCTGGCCGTCCGGTCCCAGCGGAGGTGCCGGTGGGTTCGGGAAATCACTAACGACGTTATACCAATGTGTAGGTATTTCTGATTCGTCAAGCAGTACTTTAGTTTGTATCATTATTTAACTCCCCAGGTGGTATGTCTGTTTTTATTCAGGGTACCCTCTACCCCAGAAATAGTTTATAGGCCGGGTTCTCCGTCTCTTCAACATAGGAATATCCAAGCTCCTTAAGGAAGAGATTAAATGCCTTTTTCTCGCCAGGTGGTACCTGCATACCAACCAGTACGCGACCAAAATCAGCACCGTGATTACGATAATGGAACAGGCTGATATTCCAGGTCTTGCCCATTTTACTCAGAAAACCCAGCAAAGCACCAGGACGCTCCGGGAAACGAAATCGAAACAGACGCTCATTATTGGCATGCCCGGCATGGCCGCCGACAAGATGGCGCATATGCATTTTCGCCATCTCATTATCGCTCATATCAATCGCTTCGTAGCCTTTGCTACGCAGCTTTTCCAGCAGCTCTACCAGCTCTTCAGGATCCTGCACCTGTAAGCCAACAAAAACATGAGCCTTATCGGCACTGCTGTAACGGTAGTTAAACTCCGTGATGCCGCGTTTACCAAGGACCGAACAGAATTTTCTAAAGCTACCAGGTCTCTCAGGAATGGTAACAGCGATGATTCCTTCACGATGCTCACCAATTTCAGCACGCTCTGCAACATGACGCAGCCGGTCAAAATTCATATTTGCACCAGAGGTTACTGCCACCAGATCCAGACCCTTTAAATCATGCTCGGCGACATACTTCTTGATACCGGCAACAGCAAGTGCACCAGCAGGTTCAGTAATTGATCTGGTATCTTCAAATATATCCTTGATTGCAGCGCAAATCTCATCCGTACTCACAGTGATGATTTCATCAACAAAGTCTCTTGTCAGCTTGAATGTTTCCTTGCCCACCTGCTTAACCGCCACCCCATCAGCAAATATCCCGACTTCTTTTAATCTCACACGACGGCCTGCTTCCAGCGACTGCTTCATTGCATCTGCATCTTCAGGTTCCACACCAATAATTTTTATATTAGGGCAGAGCATTTTGACGTAGACCGCGATACCGGCAATCAGCCCGCCACCCCCCACTGGCACAAATATCATATCGGGCAAGGATTTATGCTGTTTGAGGATTTCGAAACCGATGGTTCCCTGGCCGGCTATCACATACGGGTCATCATACGGATGGATAAACACCCCCCCTTTATCCTTGCAATAGCGCACTGCCTCTTTATATGCATCGTCATAGCTGTCACCCGTCAGTTTTGCTGTCGCACCGTAGCCGCGCACCGCATTGACCTTAATCCCCGGTGTCGTCTCCGGCATAAAAATCGTTGCCTTGATGCCCAGTTTACGTGCAGCCAGTGCGACCCCTTGAGCATGGTTCCCGGCGGAAGCCGCAACCACTCCACTTTTCATTTCTGCCGGTGTAAGATTTGCCATCCGGTTGTAGGCACCACGCAATTTAAATGAAAAGACCGGTTGCAAATCTTCGCGTTTTAGATAAATACGGTTCTGCAATCGCTCACTGAGGGTGTTAGCAACTTCCAGTGGTGTTTCTCTAGCGACATCATAAATCTGTGCAGTCAGTATCCTGCGCAGATACCTTTCCGGCACACTCATCCGCTTCTTTTGCTCACATTTCATGATTTTTCTTTTCCACCTGCCCTCAACGCGATATCCTTATCGACTTTTAGAATTTATACTATAGGATACCTCTATTAATTCTGGATAGATCAGATTGTATACAAAATTGTTCATATCAAGGCAAGGATCGCACGCAATAGCCTCGCTATTGCGAAGACTCTTAACGCAAAGAGGGACGATTTGGGATGCAAAATGAATATTCATGGATTAATAGAGGTGTCCTATAGATACAAATACAGATAGTATCAGAAATCAGGAGAACCTGAATGACTCAGGATGAAATGAAAAAGGCTTCAGCTGAAGCTGCTCTGGAATATGTTGAATCCGGGATGATTGTGGGTGTTGGTACCGGATCTACAGCAAATTATTTTATTGATGGACTTGCCGGAATAAAAGGCAAGCTGGATGGTACTGTCGCGAGCTCCGAAGCCTCGGCTGAGCGGCTGCGGGGACATGGTATTCCCGTGATGGATTTGAACAGTGCAGGCGAGCTGCAGCTATATGTAGATGGCGCAGATGAAACCACACGCCACCTGCATTTAATCAAAGGTGGCGGTGGTGCATTGACACGTGAAAAAATTGTCGCGGCTGCCAGTGAAAAATTTGTCTGTATCGCCGATGATTCAAAACTGGTCGACGTACTGGGTACATTCCCGTTGCCTGTTGAAGTTATTCCAATGGCACGTAGCTATGTCGCTCGTGAAATTGTCAAACTGGGCGGGCAACCTGTTTTACGAGAAGGATTCACTACCGATAACGGCAACGTTATTCTCGATATAAACAATATGAGCATCATCGATCCGGTCGACCTGGAAACAAAAATTGACCTCATTACAGGGGTAGTCACGAATGGTCTATTCGCAAGGCGGGGGGCTAACGTGTTTTTGATGGCCACCAATAATGGTGTTGAAGTGCTTGAAGCCTGATTACTTTACCAGGTTTATAAAAAAATATTTCACCACAGAGAGCACAGAGGAAAGAAAATAATCAGGTTCCAGAAAAACCTCTGTGTCCTCTCTGGTAATAGTCTTTTTAGGTTCTAATTCTATTTGCTGTTAATTATAATCGCTGCAAATATTACTCAGGCAGGCTGTTCATCCGGGGCTACTGAAAAACTAGATTCTTCGGGCTTTTTTTTTGACTGTTTGTCGGCATATAAAGCCGTGTCAGCGCGTGACAAAAGGCTATCACCGTCATCACCTTCCTGCCAGCTTGTTTCTCCAACTGAGAACAAAATCACATCAGCAAGTTCTTTCTCAAGGCGATTCTTCACAAGCGAGAGCACCTCATCACCTGCGTCCGGGAATAGAATAATAAACTCATCGCCGCCCCATCGTGCCACATGATCTACAGCACGTACGGAATTCTGCAAAGCAACGCCAACCTTATGTAATATTTTATCCCCTGCCAGATGCCCTTGCCGGTCATTCACCTTTTTAAACTTATTGAGATCAATCATCATAATCTTAAAACTTTTACCGTATCTTTCAGCTACCGCTATCTGCTGCGCCAGGAACATATCCCAGGTCTGACGATTAAAAAGTCCTGTAAGCGGGTCAATAGTAGCAAGCCGATGAATACGTTTTACCAGCATGTGGACGATCATACCTGCCGTATATGAGAAACCAAAAGAAGCTACTGACAATGCGAGCCAGCCTTCGATGCCAAGATGCCTGGCAACAAAACCAAATACAAAAGCGGAAAACAGTATCAACACTGCAGCGGTAAGGGGGGTAAAGAAATGATAGGAATAGGTCGCACTCATCACATACAGCGCCGCCACAATCACGCCCACCTCACTTCCCGTTGCATACATCCCCACACCCACCAGCACAATTCCAACTGGAACATGGCCCAGTGCCATCCATAAAGGGACATGACTGCGAAGAAAATAGAATGTTACGGCAATCAGCAAGGCGAAAAATATCACTGCATACAATAAGGGCTTATCAAGACCTTCCCATGTAGGGAACAACAGGATAATAAATAGAGTTAGCGCAGGGATGCTGTAGATGATCGCAGAGACTCTTGCCATCTCATTGATGGTGCGCTGCAGGTCAACACGTCTTTCCTGCTGCAAATGATTGAGCCAGAAATCCATAATATTATTATTCATTTAGGTCGACTGTTTAAATCTTAACAGAAATACAGAAAATCTGGGTGATATTTACTTTTTATTATTAATATCAATAAGTTATAATATTATCTCAAGAGGTTTTTTAAAAAAATACGCAGTTCTATGCAGTTTCTTTGCGCCTGAAAACCATATCCCAAACACCATGACCGAGGCGTAGCCCTCTTTGTTCATATTTCGTCAAAGGGCGACTGTCAGGTCGCTCAATAAAAGAATTTTCCTCGCCGCTATTTTCTAACAAAGGTTCCAATGATAGAACTTCCAGCATCTGCAGCGCATAGTCCTCCCAATCGGTTGCCAGATGAAATATCCCGCCCGGCTTTATACGTGTGGCTGCCATATGAGAAAATTCTGGCTGAATCATGCGACGCTTGTGATGTTTTTTCTTGTGCCACGGGTCCGGGAAGAATATCAGCAGGCCGGCAAGACTGTCCGCTCCAATATTCTGCTGCAATACATCCATGCCATCTTCAGCGGTAAGCTTTACATTCATCAGCCCCTCTTCATTCAGTTCACGCATAACGCGACCAACACCCGGGCGATGCACTTCAATACCAAGATAGTCATTCTCCAGGTGACGGGCTGCAAGAGTCTTTAATACCCTGCCGTCACCAAAGCCAAGTTCCAGAAATACATCCGACTGTCGTCCGAACAACTTCTCAAAATTCCATTGTTCAGTTGTTTTGTCGATGCCATAAACAGGCCATAAAGATTCAAATGCCAATCTTTGTGAAGGTGTAAAGCGCCCCTCCCGCCGAACATAACTGCGAATCTTTCGTTGACGATTATTGTTTTTTTGTTCCTTCTCTTCCACTGGCATAACCTTGGGAGCCTCTGATTGATTATGGCATATCTCTGGCCTACAGGCTGATCCACAATCAAGACGATACTTTGAAAGCATGCCTGGGCCTGGTAAAAATTGTCAACGCAGAGTGTGGATCAGCCTGTAAGCCCCGTAGGGCGAGGCCTGAAGCGCACATCTACGGCATTGTGCTTCTTGTAAAGGACCGGGCCATTCACTGCGAAGCACGCTTTGTAGCTGCACGCTTCAGGTCTCGCAGAGACATGCCATAATTAATCAGCGGTTCCCTTGTCTTTATTTTCGAATAATCATTATAACATTGCAGTCTCACCACCCCAGGCGAGATTATCCAATAAAAAATCATTCGCCGCGGAGCGCGCCTCCCACAAAGACCCCTTTCCCTTTCCCTTTCCTTTCCCTTTCCTTTCCCTTTCCCTTTCCCTTTCCCTTGAAACTTGGAACTTGGAACTTGAAACTATCCCCACCCCATCCTTGTCT
>JAUWVE010000131.1 GCA_030617565.1 Gammaproteobacteria bacterium
AGTGTCTCATCGTCATTCAATTCCACCCGGGTGCCAAGCTTTTTCCCTTCTTTATTCAGCATATCCCTTAACCACTTCACATCTTTTATTGTTGCCCGATTTACTCTAAAGCACCTGGTCTGGGTGGGCATCATGTGCAAGCGAGTGAGCCTGCCAGTCGAAGGATCCATACTCACAAAGTACATCAAGGCCAGATCATCCCGGTACTCTTCATAACCGCTAATACCCTCGTAGTCATTTAGAAGATCACCACAGCCATAAAAAATCGGTTTGTGCCTGTACACCTCGATGCCCTTCGGGTGATGCGAGGAATGGCAGTAAATAATGTCACAATCTGCCTCGTCAATCAGTCTATGGGCAAACTGTGACTGCTCTGGTGGAATAGAATACCCCCAGTTGCCTCCCCAGTGAATGGAAATCACTACAATATCGCCCTGTTTTTTCAGCTTCCGAACCTTCCTGGCGAGGTCACTGATGGTGTCAGATGAGAAGTCATTCAGGCGATTGATGCCGGGCCGGTTTTTCGTTGCGCCCCAATCTACTGTGACACCGCTCGACTCATGCCCGAACGAATACACAATCACCCTTCCCTTGCCTTTTACCTCCATGACGGCAGGTGCTTCCGCCTCAACACTATCTTCTCCTGCTCCAGCCGTTTTTATGTTCGCATCGTGCAAGGTATTCAGCGTCTCTGTCAGCCCGGGGTATCCCCAGTCCAGCACGTGATTGTTGGCCAGCACACAACAATCGATCTGCGCTGCTGTGAGGCAGGGGACATTTTCCGGATGCATCCTGTAATTGATCCCCTTCCCCGGCCAATATTCATCACTCTTCGTTACAGCGGTCTCAAGGTTTATGATCCGTACATCTGGTTTTAGCAGGCTCAGTTGCTGCAGTGCATCGCCCCATATATAGGCAAAGTCGACTGGCTTGTCGATCGGGCCATTAAGCGCTTCTGCCAGTTCCACGTAAGCAAGTGCATTGGTGACGTAAGGTTCATAGAGTTCCGGATTACCAGGGTGAGGTAATACCTGGTCAATGCCCCGACCAGTCATAACGTCACCACACAGGAACAGCGTGATATGGTCGGAATCCTTTGCTGCTCTATGGGTTTTACGTTGCATATCTGCGAATACCTGCTTAACAAGTCCCGGGCTTGCAAATGCAATCAACATTTTGCCGGAGAAAACTGAGATCTGACCCCCGGTTTATTCTATACCACACGAACAGATATAATTCCTGCCAATGACACCATTCTCAATATTGCTAACTACCCGAATCCTCGCCCACCGCTGGCTGGTTATCGGGTTTTCAGTCGTCCTGTTCCTGCTTTGCAGTATGGGGCTGCCACGGCTTACCATTGATAGCGACAACCGTGCATTTTTTAGCAAGGACAACCCCCAGCTGCAACAACTGGAAGCCATCGAAAATATTTATCTAAAGAATGAAAATATCCTGTTTATCATCGCACCCAAAGACGGGCAGGTATTCACCCCGGAAGTATTAAAAGTCATACAGGAAATGACAACCGCACTCTGGCAAACACCCGCCTCCAGCCGGGTCGATTCCATCACCAACTTCCAGCACACCTGGGCCATCGGTGATGACCTCATCGTCGAGGATCTGTTCGAGGACATCGACGATCTGTCTGCAGAAGACATCGAAGCACGGAAACACGTCGCGCTGCATGAACCCATCTTATTACACCGCATCATCTCGTCGGATGCAGCGGTCACTAACATTGTCGTCAACATCAACTTTGTTGAGAAAAATCCTGAAATCATCAGCGACATCGCCACCCATGCCCGCAAGCTGCGCGACGAATACCGCAGCGCTTACCCGGATATCGAATTTTATCTGACCGGCAGCCTGATGTTCGACACCGCATTTTCCGAGGTGGGCCAGAAAGACATGAGAACACTGGTGCCGTTGATGCTGCTGGTGCTGGTGGTCACCATCGGCCTGATATTCCGTACTGTCATCGCCACGCTGATGACACTCATCATTATCATTATGGCCACCGGTACGGCAATGGGCCTGGCCGGCTGGCTGGGTATTTCCATTAACCCGGCATCCGCCAGTGCACCGACCATCATCCTCACTCTGGCCGTCGCCGACAGTGTGCACATTCTGTTTATGATGTACCGCCTGATGAATCAGGGTAAGGACCGGCAGCAGGCCATCATCGAATCCATGCAGTTCAACTTGCAGGCGGTGTTCCTCACCAGCATCACCACGGTGGTCGGTTTTCTCACCATGAACTTCTCAGATTCCCCACCTTTCCACAACCTCGGGAACATTGTTGCCATCGGTATTACGGCTGCATTTTACTACTCCATTTTCTTTTTACCCGCGCTGGTGTCGGTGTTGCCGCTAAGTTTCAAGGTTAGAAATTATCCACGCCAGTTCATCATCATGGAAGCCATAGCCAACCGGGTCATTCAATATAAAACGCCAATACTCTTTATCACGCTTTGCATGGTCGCCGTACTGGGTTATAGCGCGGCGCAAAACCGGCTGAATGACAACTGGATAAACTACTTCAGCAAAAATATCCCCGTACGCGTTGCTACCGATGTGCTGGAAGAACGCATAAGCGGAGCGGATTTTCTCGAATACAATATCAGTGCAGGAAAACCGCAGGGCATCAACGGCCCAAAATTCCTCATGCACCTGGATAGCTTCGTGCAATGGTTGAGAGCACACCCTCAGGTCGAACAGGTGGTCAGCCTCACCGACGTGATGAAAAATCTCAACCGCGTCATGCATGGTGATGATGAGGCCTGGTATCGATTGCCTGAACAGCAGGACCTGGCAGCACAATATCTATTACTATACGAGATGTCACTGCCCTACGGACTGGACATGAACAACATCATCAATATCGACAAGTCGGCGACTCGGATCGTCATTACCACAAAAAATATGGGCACCCGTGCACTCAGTGATCTTGATCTCGAAATACAGGCCTGGCTGCAAAACAATACACCGGCAAGCATGCATTCACAGGGCACCGGCATTTCGATTGTGTTTGCTTACCTGTCTGAACGTAACATCATCAACATGCTGACAGCGGCATTTGGCGCACTGCTGGCCATCTCCATCATCCTCATCATCGCACTCAAACGTATTGATATTGGCGTGATCAGCCTGCTGCCCAACATCATACCTGCCACCATGGCGTTTGGATTGTGGGGTCTGCTGGTAGGCGAAATAGGCCTCGGCCTGTCTGTTGTGGTTTCCATGACGCTTGGCATCGTTGTTGATGACACCGTTCACTTCATCACTAAATACCTGAGGGCCAGAAACAACTTCAACATGGATCAGGAACAGGCAATAAAACATGCATTCACCACCGTTGGCCCGGCGATGTGGACCACCACCGTCGCACTGGTCGCCGGTTTTCTTGTGCTGATGTTGTCAGATTACAGAATGAGCGCAGATATGGGCCTGTTATCCGCCATCACCATCAGCATCGCACTGATCATGGACTTTCTATTGTTGCCAGCGATATTGCTGGTGGCTGATAGACGCTAATGGTTAAGGACTATAGAACTCTACTCCCTTTAATTACTGCCCCCTTTTATGCAGAAATATGAATGACTGGCGTATCATAGGAATGATGGTGAACAAACGAATAAGTAAAAAACATTCCACCCTGTTTTGGCTCCTGATATTGGCACCACTGATTGCTGCGGCCGGGTGGCAGGATGAAACGGCTGATCAAGTCTCAAAACAGGCCAGGCAGGCAACCGTTTCACTGCCTGAGCTTATCTATGAATCAAGTGAACATTTTTCCGACATTGATACCGCAAACCTTGATGGCTTGCTTGAGCGCATTGGTGATTCCCGACTGGTATTACTGGGAGAAGCTACACATGGCACTGCTGAGTTTTATGACATGCGCGCACGTATTACCCGGGAGTTGATTGAAGAGAAAGGCTTTAATATCATCGCAGTTGAAGCTGACTGGCCGGATGCAACAAGCATCGATCATTTTATCCGTGGATCTGGCCAGAAGCCCGTGTTTAAAAATAAACCGTTTTCAGGTTTTCCAACATGGATGTGGGCGAATCATTCAGTATTGGCGTTTGTGCGCTGGTTACAAGACTATAACCAGCGTTTTAATTCAGCTGAAGATGCAGTGGGCTTTTATGGGCTGGATCTCTACAACATGTTTGGCTCGATTGAAGCTGTGCTCGATTATTTACAGGATGTTGACCCAAAGATGGCAGACCTTGCACGTTGGCGCTATGGTTGCCTGATGCCGTGGGCTGATGACCCGTCCTTATATAGCAGCGTTATGTAGTCCCGTAGACATCGTGGTTGTGGATACGAGGTGCATGCAGTAT
Source organism: Gammaproteobacteria bacterium (assembly GCA_030617565.1). Lineage (GTDB taxonomy): Bacteria > Pseudomonadota > Gammaproteobacteria > BMS3Bbin11 > BMS3Bbin11 > BMS3Bbin11. The sequence goes on from JAUWVE010000131.1 coordinate 4,353, forward strand.
TGCAGGATTTGTTCAAAAAACGAGAGCATTATAGACAGGCAGGCAGACAACAATTCTTTAGTGCAGAACAAAATGCGCGAATGATAAGGAACGGCG
>JAUWVE010000221.1 GCA_030617565.1 Gammaproteobacteria bacterium
GAAATAAGTAAATGGTATTCGTCTGAACCGCTGCTGGATGATGCCGACGTCAGTGTGCCGCAACATCTGACCTACTCTACCTCTGACGGTGAGCATTCACATGCCTGGTATTACCCGCCGAAAAATCACCTTTATCAGGCTCCGGCAGGTGACAAGCCGCCGTTGCTGGTGATGGTGCATGGCGGCCCTACATCACGCTGCGACAGCGCGCTGAACTATCAGCGCCAATACTGGACAGGACGTGGATTTGCTGTGCTCGATGTGAATCACCGCGGCAGTACAGGTTATTGTCGAAGCTACCGCCAGTCACTGCAGGGGCAATGGGGCTTGATGGATGGCCTGGATGTGGCCAATGCTGTCGAATATGCAATTGAACAGAAGCTTGCCCACCCGCAACAGATTTGTATTCGTGGCGGCAGTGCCGGCGGCTACCTTGTATTAAGGGCATTGACACTCTACCCGGACCTATTTTGTGCCGGAGCCTGTTATTACGGCATCGGTAATCTGGTGACTCTTATGGAGTTTACCCATAAATTTGAGGCACATTATCTCGACGGCTTACTCGCTGCACCGTATCATGGCTCGCAATCAGACCAGCCTGGCAGCCCGTATTATGACCGTTCGCCTTTACATGATCTGGCATCATTAAAGAGCCCGATGATTGTTTTTCAGGGGCTTGAAGATAAAGTGGTTCCGCCTGAGCTTTCCCGCGAACTGGTTAAGAGCCTGCAGTCGCGCGGGATTTATCATCAGTATATTGAGTACCCGGGGGAGGGTCATGGTTTTAGAAATCTTGAGACCCGTATTGATGCGCTGGAGAAAGAAGCTGCGTTTTTCAACGAAGTAGTAAGTGGTAGACAGTGAACTGATGTCTGGATTGCGTTTAGAATTTGTCCGAATGAATTCGGACCTACAATATAATTTATCCTTTACGTTTGTTATATATCATTAGAAGACTACCCTCATTTTGCAGCTGTGAATTCATTCGTAATACGTTGGTAATTTTTCGAAATACATTTTCTTCTTTTTTGTAGGTGCGAATTCATTCGCACATGAGGCATCAACAAGCTACGATACAGATTAAATGATTTAGAACCTGTAAAGGAATTATGCCCTGTGAGAAGATGACAATATGGGTCAGGAAATTGAAAAATCACAGTTCACAAGTGCAGACTTTGGGCAATTTCAGAACCGTCTGCAGGACGAAATGTCTTTCCTGCGCGAATTGTTTGACCACCATGGTTTTGAATCAAAACATGAAGTTGCAGGCTACGAGCTGGAGGCCTGGCTGGTGGATAAATCAACCCGGCCAGCACCGATAAACCAGGCGTTTATCTCCCGGCTATCCAATCCTCTGGTCGTTCACGAGCTTTCCCGGTTCAATGTAGAACTCAACTCCAGGCCGCATAAATTGTCGGGCAGGGCTTTGAGTCTGATGCATTCCGACCTGTCCGGCCTGTGGCAGTCGTGTATGGAGACCGCGGCAACATTAAATGCCCGTCTTGTCATGATGGGAACACTGCCGGTGCTTGATGACTCTCAGCTGACCATGGCAAACATGTCAGAGGTCGAGCGTTACCGCGCCCTCAATGAACAGGTACTCAAATTACGTCGTGGCATACCAATCAAGCTCGATATCAGAGGCAGGAATCATCTGCAAAGCTGTCATCAGGATGTCATGCTGGAAGCGGCGGCGACTTCATTCCAGATCCATTTACAGGTAAAGCCTGAGTGTGCAGTTCGCTATTTCAATGCATCAGTGCTGGCATCCGCTCCATTGCTGGCAGCCGCTGCAAATTCGCCCATTCTATTTGGCAAGGACCTGTGGGATGAGACACGTATTCCGTTATTCGAGCAGTCGGTCAATACTGACAACAAAGGCGTGATTGGCCACACCGGCCATTCACGTGTCACTTTTGGTCATGCCTGGTGCAAAGACTCGATACTTGAGCTATTTGAAGAGAATGTCGAGCTCTACCCGGTATTACTACCAACACTAATTGATAATGGTAAGGAAAATCTGTGGCACTTGCGTTTGCATAATGGGACCATCTGGCGCTGGAACCGTCCACTGATAGGTGTAGATGATGGCGTGTATCATTTGCGTATAGAACAGCGGGTGGCACCGGCCGGGCCGACTATCATTGACATGATAGCGAATGCTGCGTTCTATTTTGGTATAACGACT
>JAUWVE010000252.1 GCA_030617565.1 Gammaproteobacteria bacterium
ATCATCGGCTTCGAGGTCGTCAAAGGGTCCTGACCAGTCTTCCGGAGGGGCGGCTGAGGTCAATTCCATCTCATTCCATAATTCGATATCAAGCTCCTCAATAGAGCCGTCAAAATACTGAATTTCGATGGTATCGTCTTCTTCATCAATGGCGACGATTTCAAATAACTGATGATCTGCGTTATCTAGATACCACTTGCCAATTGCCGGTACTGGATGGTTTTTCATAGTGCCCCCGATTGAATGTTTAAGCTGAATTAAGCAGTGCTCTGAATTCGGTTTGCTTCTATACCTGTATTTGTACTCCTCTAAAAGGGCGCTTTCAACAACTATCTGCTCAAGCAATTTGTATGCCGCTAGTACCATTTTTCGTATTACTTCTGTTAAAACAGAGGCCTACATTCTGAAGTGAATATTTAAGGTTACCTCCATTAAATAACACATATTGGCTTTTCTAGAGTTGCCGGGCAGGGTAGAGTAATCGCATGAATATCGCTTTTACAAAAATGCATGGCCTGGGCAATGATTTTATAGTTATTGAGGCCCTGGACCATCGTTTCAACGCAACACCTGAGCAGATCAGGCAGTTGGCTGATCGTCATTTTGGCATTGGTTTTGACCAGTTGCTGCTGGTTGAGCCGCCCACCTCAGAGGACATGGATTTCAGTTACCGGATCTTCAACGCTGATGGAAATGAAGTTGAACAATGCGGAAATGGCGCACGCTGTTTTGCACGTTTTGTCTACGATCGAGGCCTCACCGAGAAAACAGAAATACGCGTAGGCACTCTGTCCGGCATTATTATCCCACGCCTGCTTGATGATGGCCGGGTGTGTGTTGATATGGGTGTACCAGAGTTTGAACCTGAGAAAATCCCGTTTATCTCAGACCAGCGTGAGTCCAGTTACCGGCTTGCACTCGAAAATGATGAGATAGAAATCGGTGCTGTCTCAATGGGCAACCCGCATGCAGTGCAGCTCGTCAGCGATGTTGATCTGGCGCCAGTATCACAAACCGGGCCGGAGATTGAACATCATCAACGTTTTCCACATCGGGTTAATGCAGGATACATGCAGGTGCTGGATCGTCAGGCCATACGGTTACGGGTCTGGGAGCGAGGTTCTGGCGAAACACTGGCCTGTGGCACAGGGGCCTGTGCAGCGGTAGTTATCGGAATTGATCAGGGCCGGCTGGATAGTCCTGTGGAAGTGAGCCTGCGAGGTGGTACACTGGAGGTCGAATGGTCTGGACAGGGTGAATCAGTTTTTATGACCGGTCCGGCAGAATACGTATATGAGGGTTCGTACGAGATGGAGAAACTATGAGCAAACAGCCCAGCAGCAAGAGTGAAAATGTAGAATTATCCGAACAGGAAGTTATTGCCTACCTCGAGAAACATCCTGATTTACTACAGAAACACGATGCCTTGCTTGAAATCATGCAAGTACCACATAACGCATGCTCTGGCATGATTTCATTGATAGAGCGCCAGGTAGCGGTATTGCGCGAAAAGAACAGCTCACAGGAAGAGCGGCTGAACGTCCTGATCAATAATGCCCGCATCAATGAAGAGCTAACTGAAAAGCTACATCGTTACAGTCTGCACCTTTCCAGTACTAATGTACTTGCTGACCTGGTGCAGGGTGCATCGGAAGACCTGCGCAAGCTGTTTGATATAGACGCAGTAAGCATTCACATCAAACCAGAATACCAGGGCGAAAATCTGCAAACATCAAATCTCAGTGACAAGGCGTACACAGCGATTCTTGACACC
>JAUWVE010000257.1 GCA_030617565.1 Gammaproteobacteria bacterium
ATCATCTGTGAATGGGTGTGCGGGATACTGGCACCGGCGGCTGGGCCGAAGTTTTTGAAAGCCAGTACGTAACGCAAGCGGTCATCAGACTCATACAATACCTGCATGCGATCTCGATAGGTTTTAAACAACAGTGCAATATGGCTGTTGCTCATTTCATGCAGGGCGATGCCGTGATTGCTGTGGTCGATGATCACTTCGTGGCGGCCATAACCATCTATGGTCTGCTGCAGGCCAAGGTTGAGATCAGGCTGTTCGCGATCATCACCGAGCACAGGATAGAGGTTTTCGACAATACGAATATCCCAGTTTTTATCATCTGGTAAAGCCTGAATGGCAGGAGGTGTCTTGTCTTCATTGCCACGGCAGAATGGGCAGGTGGCGACGTGTGGACGGGAATCTCTTGGCGCCAGTTCTTCAGCTTTTTTTGGTCGGTTACCGCGAGCCGTAGCGACCAGCACAGATTCACTGGGGACGATGGGGTTGATGCGAATTTCGCGCAGGTCTTGTGACATTATTATCTCCGACGTTGTCATGTTTATGTATGAAGTATATCGCGTCGTGGATGCTTCTCCCACAAAAAGTACAGATCCCATGTAGGATCGCCGCATCTATTAAAAAACACCTTTTAGCGCCTGAATAGTTGCTTTATATGTTATCTTTCGATTGCTTCTGACAGGACAGGATATATGAAGGATTCCAGGCTAATTACTGAAAACAAACTCGAGCAGGCCGTATCAGGTCTCTGGCATTTGCCCGGTGCCGATGTCGAACAGGATTTTGCCTATTCAGATGGTGATGATGAAGAAGCCTATGTAAAAAATATCATCGCCAATGCTGCGGATACCAGTTCCACATCGGCAGAGCTTGAAAGTCATATCCATGACTGGCCATCCGAATACCACCTGACAACAAAACGGGCCCATCTGTTACGGGCGCTAGATTTGTCCAGTCTTGAAAATGTCCTGGAACTGGGTTGTGGTTGCGGTGCAATCTCCCGCTACCTGGCCGAACAGGGTATGAATGTCGATGCCATTGAAGGCAGCGCACGGCGTGCCAGTATTGCCCACTCACGTTGCCGTGATCTGAACAATATCAACATTGTTAATAGTAACTTCAATCACCTGAATCTTCCTGAAGATGCCTATGATGCTGTGTTCCTTATCGGTGTGCTTGAATATGCTAAGCGGTTTTGTCCAGATGCAGTAGATGACCGGGCCGCAGTACTGGAAATTATCGCTGCCGTTCAGAAAAGCCTTAAACCTGATGGTGTAATCATTACAGCAATAGAGAACCGCCTTGGACTGAAGTACCTGATGGGGGCGACAGAAGATCACTATGGCGTTCCCTTTATTGGCATAAACCGCTACCCGGATAGTGCAGGTATACGTACCTATGATCACAGTGAGTGGCGAAGCATCCTTGCCGAAGCAGGTTTTAACAGCAACGCATTTCTGACACCTTTTCCTGATTACAAGATTCCCACCGTGGTAATGCATGAAGACTTTTTGAAAAAGCCAGAAGCGGCAGCTCATCTGCGTGGATCAGTATCACGTGATTATCTGCGTGCGTTTAACAGTGATTTTGATGAATATCTTTTCTGGCAGGCCTGTATTCAAAATGGCAGTATGCTGGAATTTACAAACTCTTACCTGATCATTGCCGGGCGTGATAATAAAACGGCAGACAAACTTGCTGCATTTGATTTTGC
>JAUWVE010000238.1 GCA_030617565.1 Gammaproteobacteria bacterium
CGTGAATTCAACGGCCAGTGGAAAGTCACATTTTATATCGATGGCAAAAAAGCCGGGAAATTGACCTTTCAGGTCAGCTGTGAATAAATCGCAACCACAAAAAACACCCATTCAAAAACACCAAACACGAAGGAAATGCTCTATATGAATCTTTTCAGCAAAAAAAGCGCCGTTTTAATCACTCTGCTAACCCTGTTCATGATTTTTTCTGGCTGTGGCAGCGAAAACAGCAGTGAAACCTCTAGTGGAGGCGGCAGTACAGTTGGCTCGGATGAAACTGTAAACGACGAACCGGTATCTTCTTTTGCTGGCACCTATACCGGATCAGCCACGGCAACAGCATCTGCATTAGGACTCACCGAATCTGAAACTGTTCCAGTAACGATTATCATTGATCAAAATGGCACCGTCACAATCCAGAGCGGTTCAGATTTATTCCCCAATGTCATCACTCTCAGTGGCAATACATTTGGCCACAGTCAAACCTTCAATAATGAATCTTTTGGCGAGGCGACCTGCAGCGGTACACTCACCCTGCAGGGTTCTATCAATAATGGCGTTCTGTCTGCAACTCTCAGTTCTCAATCAGTCACCTGCAATGGTATTCCTGGAACCGTTAGCGGCACGATGACAGCAACAAAACAGTAAGAGATCAGGGCAGGCGCATGGCCTCAGAATCCAGAAAAGTCATCATCGCCGCCTTGATCGGCAACCTTATGGTCGCGACCACCAAATTTGTCGCTACCGCTCTCACTGGCAGTTCAGCAATGTTTTCCGAGGCCATCCATTCTGTTGTTGATACCGGCAACCAGGCATTCATGCTATACGGCCTGAAACGAGCAAAGCTGCCAGCAGATAAACAATTTCCCTTTGGCCATGGAAAGGAGATTTATTTCTGGAGCTTTGTCGTTGCAATAATGATTTTTGGTGTTGGCGCCGGGCTTTCTGTGTATGAGGGTATACATTCACTGAGCAAGCCAACTGAGCTGCAGAACCCTTTGGTCAACTACATTGTACTGACACTCGCAATTATTTTCGAAGGAGTCGCATGGGCATTCGCCTGGAAAGCTTTTAGCCGGCAACGGGGAAGTCGTGGTCTGTTTGAAGCAGTACGCAATGGTAAAGACCCTTCACTGTTTGTTGTCCTGTTCGAAGACAGCGCAGCTATGACAGGACTGCTGGTGGCAATGATAGGCATTGCCCTCACCGACGCCACTGGCAACCCTGTCTACGACAGCATTGCTTCTTTACTGATTGGACTCATCCTTGCAGTGACTGCCGCCTGGCTCGCCTACGAAACCAAAAGCCTGCTGATCGGGGAAAGTGCCGACCCTGAAGTCATCAAAGGGATAAAGAAGAAGGTCATGTCATTCAGAGAAGTACGCCATATCAATGATGTCCTGACCATGCACATGGGCCCGGAGTACGTACTGGTGAACCTCAGCGTGGAATTCAACGACTCTGCGGATGCCGACGATATTGAAGATACCGTCGCTCAAATTGATCGTTCGATCAAGAAAAAATACAAAAACGTCAAACGTGTTTTTATCGAGGCTGAAGAACGGCGGTTCAAAGCGTAAGATTGTTTACGGTTTAAGGATTCTCAGTATCGTAACCGGGTTTTCTTTCGTCTTTCGTCTTGAAACTGAAGTTCAATACAAACTTCCCTCTCCTTCCGGTCTTGATTTAAATCGGCGGTGCACCCAGAAATACTGATCTGGCATTTCCCTGATGCCCTGTTCGATGACCTCATTCATGCGCCGAGCATCTTCAACCGCATCCTTTGTTGGAAAGTCTTCAAGTGGCGGTAAAAAAATCACCTCATACCCTGCACCATGGGGCAACATTTTGGTAAAACAGGGAATAACAACGGCCTTGCTTAATCGGGCAAAGCGCGACAGTCCTGGGGTCACTGCCGTTTGTATGCCAAAGAAGGGTGCAAATACCTTGTCACTGGAACCCGGATCCTGGTCCGGCAGGTAGTA
>JAUWVE010000122.1 GCA_030617565.1 Gammaproteobacteria bacterium
CAGATGAATACGGCAATAGCCGCGGTTATGGAGTTAATGAATGCGGTCAGCAAATTCAAGCCGGAACATGACAATGACAGAGCCGTGGTGCAGCAGGCGCTGGAAACGGCCTGCCTGTTGCTGACCCCGGTAGTGCCGCACATTACCACCGTGCTATGGCAGGAACTTGGCCAGGCAGGTGATATTATTGATGCAGCCTGGCCGCTTGCTGACGAAGCCGCAATGGTACAGGATGAGATCCAGTATATCGTTCAGGTCAATGGCAAGCTGCGTGACCGCATACAGGTGGCCGCAGATGCGGATAAGGCGACGATTGAACAGCTGGCGCAGGCCAGCGAAAGTGTGCAGCGTCATACTGAAGGCAAAACAGTACGCAAGATAATTGTCGTACCGGAGCGGCTGGTAAATATCGTTGTCGGCTGACTATGAGTGTTTTGCCTGCTCAGTTTTGCCGGTATACTCGAACTAATATCAAAAATGATTGAAAATTAAATCTTCCTGTAAGGATATTCTGATGAAACGTTTTACCCTGATTTTCCTGTTAACAGCCAGCCTGCTTTCCGGTTGTGGTTTTCACCTGCGTGGAACTATTGTGCTACCGGATTCAATCCGCACTGTTGCTATTTCATCGCCTGACGGCAATCTCAAAGATATCCTTGCTGACAGGCTGGAATCCAACAAGGTGATCGTTGTCTCTAGTCCGACTTCAGACAGTGCACATATTAAAATTGCCAGCGCCGACTTTAGCCGTGAAGTAAGAACAATTGATGAACGGGGCAAGTCCACGGGTTATGTGCTTATTCTCAGGGTCGGCTACCTGGTCGTCGACAGCAAGGGCAAAGAGCTGGTCAAGCCATCAGTCTCTACCGCACGACGTGATTACAATTTTGATCAGGAGCAACTGCTGTCAGCGACGCGTGAAGAAGAACTGCTGCGTGATGAAATGCGCGGAGATGCAGCGCAGGGAATACTACGCAAAATGTCCCGCATCAGGTAGTTATTCCGGAAAGGCTGAAGGCTCTTGCGTGTTGCTATACAAAGTCTGAATGATTCGGTCAGGAAAGAGCTAAAACCAGTTTACCTGCTGTTTGGCAGTGAAATTCTGCTGCTTGAGGAAGCCTCTGATGGTTTACGTAAGCAGGCAAGACAACAGGGTTACACTGAGCGTGATAGTTTTATCGCTGAGCAGGGGTTCGACTGGGGTGCGCTGTTGCAGTCAGGCAGCAGTATGTCGTTATTTGATGACAAGCGATTGATTGAGTTGCGACTGCCAACCGGCAAACCCGGCCAGATTGGCAGCCGTATGCTGGTCGAGCTGGCAGAAAAAATGCCTCCCGATACCCTGTTAATGGTTATTTGCGGCCCTGTTGACAGGGCGGGACAGAACCAGAAATGGTTCAAGGCGCTTGATACGGTAGGTGTTAGTGCAGAAGCCAAAGAAGTTAAGCTGGCAGACTTTCCCGGCTGGTTGTCATACCGTCTGCGCAGCAAAGGGCTGCTTCCTGATAAGGAATCCATCGACTTATTAACACATTATTTTGAAGGCAATCTGCTGGCTGCCGCCCAGGAAATTGATTTGCTGGCACTGAATTTCTCATCGGACAGTGGTTCCACCCCCGATGCAAAGCAGCAACTTGCAACCCTGCAGTCTTCCGTGTCGGATAATTCTCGCTTTTCTGTCTTCAGTTACCTGGATGCCTGTCTGGCAGGTGACTGGCAACGAACAAGCCGTATTATTGATGCCTTGAGAGCGGAAAGAGACCAGTCAGTATTTCTCATAGTAATGCTTGGCCGTGAGGTGAGAAGGCTGACACAAATGGCCTCGGCCCTGGCAGGTGGTGCAAATAAAGGTCAGGTCTTCAAGCAATACAGGGTCTGGGGTGCTGATCAGCAGAAGATTGACGGTGCAATCAGACGCCACGGCCAGGATCAATGGCTGCGAATTCTGCAGCAGATAGCAAAGCTTGATAAGATCGCCAAAGGCAGGGCTAGCAGTGAAGGGGGATCGATCTGGTTCGATATCGAAAAGCTTTCTATGAAAATCTGCGGGCTTAAAACAATTTAATGCAATTTAAAGCAATGCAATGAATACACAATCGATTGAACAATACATGGATCAGCTAGGTTCTCAGGCAAGAGCCGCCAGCAGACAGGCTGCTGCAGTGGATAGCGGCACCAAGAACAAGGCTCTACTGGCAGCGGCTGCCGCGATTGAAGATCAGGCCGCGAGTCTGGCAGTAGAAAACAACAGGGACCTTGAATCAGGGCGTGAACATGGACTGGATGCCGCGTTGCTGGATCGTCTCGAATTGACCGCCGGGCGTATTGCCGGCATGGCTGAAGGACTGCGACAGGTAGCGGCCCTGGCTGACCCTGTTGGTGAAATTACCAACCTGAGTTACCAGCCCTCCGGTATACAGGTCGGTCACATGCGTGTACCTCTGGGTGTGATTGGAATCATTTATGAGTCACGTCCCAATGTGACGGCTGATGCCGCATCATTGTGCCTGAAATCTGGCAACGCCTGTATTCTCAGAGGCGGCTCGGAAGCCCTGCACTCCAATCTGGCGGTGGCAGCCTGTATCCGGCAGGGGCTGGAGGCGGCAGGCTTGCCTGAAACGCTAGTTCAGGTAATTAACACCACGGACCGTGCCGCCGTCGGCAAGTTGCTGACCATGGATCAATATGTAGATGTCATCATTCCTCGCGGTGGCAAGGGCCTGATAGAGCGGGTGATGAACGAGTCCAGCATACCTGTTATCAAGCATCTGCATGGCGTCTGCCATGTCTATATTGATGATCAGGCAGATATCGACAAGGCCGTAGAGATTGCCTATAACGCTAAAACACATCGCTATGGTGTGTGTAATGCGATGGAAACATTGTTGGTGGCGGATTCGGTGGCAGGCAGCGTTTTACCCCTGCTGGCGCAGCGTTACTCCGATGCGGGCGTGGAGCTGCGGGGCTGTGAAAAAACACGTGCTATTCTGTCTGATATCACTGCTGCAACGGATGAAGACTGGGATGCGGAATATCTTGCCCCGATACTGGCTATACGCATCGTCGACGGCATTGACCAGGCAATTCAGCATATCGATCAATACGGCTCGCAGCATACCGATGCCATCGTTACAGAAGACTACAGCAAGTCACGAAAATTTCTGCGCCAGGTTGATTCCAGTTCAGTCATGGTCAATGCATCGACCCGTTTCGCCGATGGTTTTGAATATGGGCTCGGCGCCGAAATCGGCATCAGTACCGACAAGCTGCATGTGCGCGGCCCGGTAGGGCTGGAAGGTCTGACATCACAAAAATATATCGTACTGGGTGACGGCCATATACGCCAGTAGGCCACAGGCATGTCGCGTTTGATCTGCCTGTACGGCGGGACTTTTGACCCGGTACACTATGGACACCTCAAGCCACTGCATGAGCTGCAGCAGAAACTGGCAGCCGATGCCGTTTATATTCTGCCTGCTTCGATACCGCCGCACCGGCCAGCGCCACAGGCCAGCAGCCAGCAGCGAGTGGAAATGCTGCAGCTGGCACTGCGGGAGTATCCCGATTTTATTCTGGACAGCCGCGAGCTGGAACGCAGTGGGCCTTCATGGACAGTGCTGACTCTGCAATCTTTCCGGCAGCAATATCCTGACGACAGCCTGTGTCTGGTAATGGGCAGCGACGCCTTTGCCGGCCTGCCTACGTGGTATCATTGGCAGGAAATTCTGCAGCTGGCACATGTCATTGTTATTGAGCGGGCAGGTGAACCGCTCACTTCGCAGCCTGACTGGGCAGCTGAATACATGGTTGATGATGTGGCGATGTTACGTGACAGGAAATGTTCCAGTGTCTTGCCAGTCAGCCTGGAAGGCTATGATATTTCAGCGACAGATATCCGGCAGCGGTTAAATGAAGGGCTGGATATAGACGGGATGTTGTCAGATGAAGTGGTTGATTACATTCGGCGAAATGGGCTTTATCAAAACGAAAAAATGATTATATGAATATGAGGATACAGAATTGTCTATGACACTCGAACAGGTAAGGGATACCGCTATAGCCGGGCTGGAAGAAGCCAAGGCGCAGGATATCAAGGTGATGGATGTCAGGGGGCTGACCGATGTTACCGATTTTATGATACTGGCAACCGGTACGTCGTCCCGACATGTCAATGCCATCGCTGACAAACTGGTTGATTACATGAAAGATCATGGCCATCGTCCACTCGGTGTAGAGGGGCAGGATGAGGCGGAATGGGTGCTGGTTGATCTGAATGATGCCATTGTTCATATCATGCAGGCGGATGCCCGGGTATTTTATGACCTGGATAAGCTGTGGGGCGAAGAACTGCGCCAGATCGTCAAGAAAAATAGGGAAAGCTGAAAGTAAAAAGTGAAAAGTAGAAAGTAGAGCAGAGAGTCCCTGTATGCAGATTCATCTCATCGCCGTTGGTCGAAAGATGCCACATTGGGTCGATCAGGCCTATGACGAATATGCGCGCCGCATGCCTCGTCATTGTTCACTGAAACTGGTTGAAATCAATGCCGGAAAACGCAGCAGGAGTGCCGATGTTGCCCGCGTCAACCGTGAAGAAGGTGAGCGCTTGCTGCAGGCAATCCCGAATGGCTCACGGGTCATCGCACTGGAACGAAGCGGCAGAGAGAAAAGTACCGAGCAACTGGCCCTCAGTATGGAAAAGTGGCTGGCAGGTGGGCAGGATGTGGCCTTGCTGGTAGGTGGGCCGGAGGGGCTCTCAGAAGCCTGTCTTGAGCGCGCAGATGAATGCTGGTCCTTGTCAAAATTAACTCTGGCGCACCCCCTGGTTCGCGTTGTCCTTGCCGAGCAGCTCTATCGCGCCTGGAGCATTATTGCCAATTTACCTTATCACCGAGGTGATTAGTGAGGTGATGGAGAT
>JAUWVE010000068.1 GCA_030617565.1 Gammaproteobacteria bacterium
TTTTCTGCAACAGGCGAAAACACATGGCAATCAATGGGCCTGTGAACTGGTCAGCCGCCTGATTGCCATTGTTGGTGAAACAACGCCGGATACCTGGGGAATAGAAATCAATAAAGAGGAAGCCCCTGCTGTGCTTAGTGCACTGGCGCAAGGACAAAAAGTTTTGGTGGGTGATTTGAACAAAAACCATCTTGATCGCGAAGAAAGGCTACATGTTATGGTGTTGATGATCTCACGGGTGGATGAGGAAGCTGAAAGTGGAATCAGGTTGATAACATTACCTGATGATGATTTTCAGCTACAGGCTGGGGACCAGATATTGTTCTGCTCCCGTGAAGGGGCAAGAAACGAGATTTCATGGGTGCTCAACAACTCCAATGCCTTGCATTATGTACAGACCGGTGAACAGGTATCAGAAGGCTGGATCTGGCGCATCCTGTCAGGGCGACAAAGGGACGCAGTTGAGGACCTGGGCTAAAAGTACTGCTCCAGTTCCTGTCTATCCATAATAAAAAGACCAGAATCTTCAACACCAGTTTCCAGCCAGTTAAAGGCCGCCTTCGGGTAAGCCTGTTCCAGTGTTGTCCAGCTTTCTCCAACTTCTACGACAATTTGGCCTTCAGGAGCCAGGAACCTGGAGGCATCATTGAGAATTATGTGTACCAGATCGAGGCCATCAGGACCGCCATCGAAGGCTGTAGTGGGTTCATGCTGATATTCGGCGGGGAAATGGAGGATTTCGCCACCCGGAACATACGGCGGGTTGGCCAGAATCAGGTCGTAAACGGCTGACAGGTTCTGATAAATATCAGACTCTATCAGCTGAATTCGATTTTCCATTTTGTATTCTTTGATATTTTTCTCAGCCAGAGCCAGTGCAAGGGGATCAATATCTGTGGCATCAACGCCAGCTTCCGGAAAAGCCATGGCGGCAGCAACAGCAATACAACCACTTCCTGTACAAAGATCGAGGATTCGTTTCACGGAACCAGGCTTGATCCAGGGCCGCCCATTTTCAAGCAGGAAGCCGCCAATATGGGAACGGGGAACGATAACACCCTCAGCCGTATGAAAAGGCATACCGGCAAACCACGCGGTTCCGGTCAGATAGGCTACCGGCTTGCGGGATTCAATTCTTTGCTTTAGCAGGTCATTAATTGCAGATTGCTGAGTTGTGTCTACTTCCAGGTTCAGGTCTGTTTCTTCATCAACGGGGATGCCGAGTGCATGGAGAATCAGCCAGGCTGCTTCGTCCCAGGCATTATCGGTGCCATGGCCGAAGAAAACCCCGGCAGCTTCTAGCTGTGAGGCGGCGTTTTCTATGCAGGTAGACAGGTTCATTTCTAATAGTGAAGGTAAAGTTGCATTGTATTATACACCTGGGGCCTGGCTGGTTGTTTTGCTGGAGCCCGGCGGATTTAGTGTTTGCTTGAGCAAAGAAAAGTGTCCAGTTTTCAGGAAAAGCAGTAAAGTAAAAGATAAAAAAACATCATCTATACCACTTTCAATGTTTTGGCCTTAATCTTTGGTTTTTGGTCCTTCAACAGAATAAAAAAGGAAAAAGCCAGCCGTGCGACACTATAAAAACAAAAAAGGGCACCTGCCGGCACCCTTCATTCGATAAAAAAAGACCGTGCTTATTTTTTGCCGCGGCTATATTTATCCTTAAATTTGCTTACACGACCAGCGGTATCGAGCATCTTCTGTTTGCCGGTGTAGAACGGGTGGCACTGTGAACAAACTTCGACATTGAGATCGTGGCCGATGGTGGAACGGGTCTCAAAGGTATTACCACATGTGCAGGTTACCTGCATGGTGCTGTAATCGGGATGTGTGTTTTCCTTCATTGTCTTGTCACTCCACCGGTTTCGGTGTTTTTGCCTGGTTGCTGAAAAAGGGCGCGAATAATAGCAAATTCTGTCAAAAACTCAAGCGCACAACTAGAAATTTTGGGGTCAGCCCTTCATCGAATTGAAAAATTCGGCGTTATTCTTGGTCGCCTTCATCTTGTCGATCATAAATATTACGGCTTCAACATCGTCCATAGGGTGCAACAGATTTCGTAGCAGCCAGATTTTCTGTAGTTCGTCAGGGTCAGTCAGTAGTTCTTCGCGGCGCGTGCCAGACTTGTTGATAATGATGGTCGGATAGATGCGTCGCTCTGCGATTCGGCGATCAAGGTGGATTTCCATGTTGCCAGTACCCTTGAACTCCTCATAGATAACATCATCCATTTTTGAGCCGGTTTCGATCAGCGCGGTGGCAAGTATAGTCAGGCTGCCGCCTTCTTCTATGTTTCGTGCTGCACCGAAGAAACGTTTAGGGCGTTGTAATGCGTTGGCATCGACACCACCGGTCAATACCTTGCCGGATGACGGTGCGACTGTGTTATACGCGCGTGCCAGGCGGGTTATAGAATCCAGCAGAATCACCACATCACGCTTATGTTCAACCAGACGCTTGGCCTTTTCGATGACCATTTCAGCTACCTGTACATGGCGAGAAGCCGGTTCATCAAAGGTTGAGGCGATGACTTCGCCGCGAATGGTGCGTTGCATCTCGGTCACTTCTTCCGGTCGTTCATCTATCAGCAGTACAATGATTTCGACATCCGGGTTATTGGCAGAAATAGCGTGAGCGATCTGCTGCAGCATAACTGTTTTACCACTTTTGGGCGATGAAACTATCAGGCCACGTTGGCCTTTGCCTATTGGTGCAACGAGGTCAATTATTCGGCTGGTAATGTCTTCAGCTGAACCGTTTTCCCGCTCCAGAGGCAGTCTTTGATTCGGGTGCAGCGGGGTCAGGTTTTCAAACAGAATCTTATTTTTGACCTCATCAGGATGCTGGCCATTAATTGTCTCGACTTTTAGCAGGGCAAAATAGCGCTCGGAGTCCTTCGGTGGTCTGATCTGTCCGGTAATGGTATCGCCGGTACGTAAACTGAAACGGCGGATCTGGCTGGGTGAAACGTATATATCATCCGGTCCGGCGAGATAGGAACTGTCAGCAGATCTTAGAAAACCAAAGCCGTCCTGCAGGATTTCAACGACACCTCCACCGGCTATTTTGGTGCCGCGTTTTGATTCTGCTTTGAGGATGGCGAAGATCTGATCCTGCTTACGCATACGGGAGATGTTGTTAAGTTTAAGATCAGTGGCATGCTCAACCAGGTCGGTAGGTGTCATGCGTTTAATTTCAGATAGGTGTATAGATGCAGGCTGGTTCATAGCTGTGAATGTATGGCGGACAGTGTTTGTCCAGGGATTGATTGGGTGAAACCCGGGAGTTTCCGGTAGATTTCTTTTATTTTGCTACTTTTTTGCTGATTACTGCTATTGAGGGTGCTCGAATGAGCAGTTGGTTCTTTTAAGGATTATCCTTATGTTTGTGTAAGGTTAGCACCCCGGGGGCTGGAGGTAAAGCATTAATGCCCAATCTGCTCCGTAGTTTGCTGGATTGTTATTGAACCGCAAAGACCAAAGCACGCCAGGAAACCAAAAGAGAAAGATCTTCTTTGGTTTTCCCAGCATCGGCTTCTTTTGCAAATTGCGTCCTGGCGGTTCACAGATTTTTTAGCTATTCGCATCAATAAAAGCTGTTAACTGTGATTTCGACATGGCACCGACTTTTGTCGCTTCAACATTGCCGTCCTTGAACAGCATCAATGTTGGAATTCCCCGTATACCGTATTTTGGCGGGGTAGCCGGATTATCGTCAATATTGAGTTTTGCGACTTTAATTTTATCACCGTATTCGGCTACAATTTCTTCAAGTAGTGGTGTGATCATCTTGCATGGGCCACACCATTCCGCCCAGTAATCGACCAGTACAGGTTCAGATGAGCGTAAGACTACATCCTCGAAATCATCATCAGTCACCTGAATAATGGAATTGCTCATTGCTTTCCTCGTTATTTTTAATAAATTTCAGTTAATTAATTATGTAATGGGAGTTAATAATTTCTATTTCAGCCCAATCAACGCGTTATTGCAAGTCCACCTTTGGTCTATTTCCTGATAACATTGCAAAAATATGACTACTACACACCTTACAGATAAAAAATTCAGCGATTTCGCACTCCATGAATCCCTGCTGCAGGGACTGAATGAGGCCGGATTCGAGTTTTGTACACCGATACAGGCAGAAACGCTGCCGCATGCTCTCGTCGGCAAGGATGTTGCAGGGCAGGCGCAGACCGGTACAGGAAAAACCATGGCCTTTCTGCTGGCCGCGTACCAGCACCTGCTGGCTAAAGAGCCGGATACGGAACGAAAAAAGAATCAACCACGGGTATTGATCCTTGCGCCGACCCGGGAACTGGCGATACAAATCGAGAAGGATGCAAGCGTCATCGGTAGACACACCGGTCTCAAGCTGGGACTGGTCTACGGTGGCACAGGCTATGATACGCAGCGCAAAATGCTGGAAAATGGCGTCGATATTCTGGTTGGCACCCCCGGCCGTTTAATCGATTACTTCAAGCAGGGCCTGTATAAGCTGGACCGGCTTGATGTTCTAATCATGGATGAAGCGGATCGCATGTTCGACATGGGCTTTATCAAGGACATTCGTTTTCTGCTGCATCGGATGACTGCGCCGGCTGATCGCCTCAGCATGCTTTTCTCAGCAACACTGAGTCATCGTGTAGAAGAGCTGGCCTATGAGCACATGAACGACCCGGTAGAAGTAAAAATCGAAAGTGAAACGGTCACCGCCGATAAAATCACCCAGATTGTCTATCACCCGGGCAATGAGGAAAAACTACCGTTGCTGGTCGGCCTGTTGAACCATCATAAGCCCACGCGCACACTCATTTTTGTCAACATGAAATGGGTGGCCGAGAAAATCTATAATGGCCTGCGTGCCAACGGATTCAAAGCAGGCATCATTTCTGGGGACGTGCCGCAGTTAAAACGTGAAAGGCTGCTGCAGGAATTCAAGGATGACAAAATCAGCATTTTGGTGGCAACGGATGTCGCGGCCAGGGGCCTGCATATACCCGCCGTATCTCATGTCATCAATTATGATCTGCCACAGGATGCCGAAGACTATGTTCATCGTATTGGCCGTACCGCACGAGCAGGTGCATCGGGTGATGCTATATCCTTTGCCTGCGAGGACACTGCCTATTTTTTGATGGATATAGAGGAATATATCGGCAAGCCCATTCCACCCGGCAGGATTGAACCCGAAATGCTGGCAACATTGAAACCTTCTTCAAGCACATCACGCAATAGACCGGATAGCAGGCGGGAAAACAAGGATCGCTACAATAAGCCACGGGACGGGCAGCATACAGGTCCGAGATCGGGTGACAGGGATAAGCGCCGCTCCGGCCCGCCCAGTACAACAAACCAGAAACCGGCCGCA
Source organism: Gammaproteobacteria bacterium (assembly GCA_030617565.1). Taxonomy (GTDB): domain Bacteria; phylum Pseudomonadota; class Gammaproteobacteria; order BMS3Bbin11; family BMS3Bbin11; genus BMS3Bbin11. The sequence continues at coordinate 5,374 of JAUWVE010000068.1, forward strand.
GCAAGTAATGAGAGAAAGAATGATGACAGAAAGAATGATGACAGTGGCAGCAAGCGTAGCAATGCGGCAGAGGTCGTGCAGGTAGAAACACCTGTTTCGCCGTCAACAAAAGATATTCCATCCATACGGCGCGGGAAAGATGGGCCGCCTGCTATTGGCTGAATATTTAAGGACAGGGCAATGAACAAGCAGGTCGTTGGTCTTGAAGAGGTCGGTAACGCAGACGTCGCGATCGTTGGCGGCAAAAATGCCTCACTGGGTGAAATGATCAATCACCTGTCTGCTGCAGGGGTAAAAGTCCCTGGGGGTTTTGCGACAACGGCTGAAGCATACCGAGAGTTTCTCGCCGATAACCATCTCGATACAAAAATCAAACAGTGCCTGCAGGGCCTGGATGTCAGTGATGTCAATGCTCTGGCAGAAGCCGGAAATGAAATCCGACGCTGGGTGATTGATGCACCCTTAGGGCAGCGTCTACAGCAGGAGATCGGCGAGTCTTATCACCAGATGGAGCAACAGTTTGGCAGTAATGTGGCTGTCGCTGTGCGTTCCTCCGCTACGGCAGAGGACCTGCCAGAGGCCTCATTTGCCGGCCAGCAGGAAACCTATCTCAGCATACGCGGCCTCGGTAATGTGCTGAATGCCGTGCGCCATGTGTTTGCCTCGCTTTACAATAATCGGGCAATCGCCTACCGCGTACATCAGGGATTCGATCATTCAGCCGTTGCGCTGTCAGCAGGTATTCAGCGCATGATACGCAGTGACATCGGCAGTGCCGGAGTAATTTTTACCCTCGATACAGAGAGTGGCTTCAATGATGCCGTCTTTATCACCGGTGCCTGGGGGCTTGGTGAAACAGTGGTGCAGGGTGCCGTCAATCCGGATGAATTTTTTGTCTATAAACCGGCGCTGGCTGCAGGGCAGCAGGCCATACTTAGCCGGACTTTAGGTGAAAAGGCAATCAAGATGATATTTACCGGTGCATCAGAGCACGGTAAGTCTGTGCACACGGTTGAGGTGGAAGAGAGTGATCGTCAACGATTCTGTATTTCCGATAAACAGGTCGAGTCCCTGGCACGTCATGCAGTTTCTATCGAGCAGCACTACGGCAGGCCGATGGATATTGAATGGGCACTCGATGGTGAAGATGGTGAGCTCTATATTGTACAGGCAAGACCGGAGACAGTACGCAGCAGGGAGCAGGGTGGAGCCGTAATAGAGCGTTACCATCTGCAGCAAAAAGGCCCGCTGTTAATTACAGGCAGGGCAATAGGGCGGCGTATCGGCAGCGGTACTGGCCGGGTAATACGCGACCCTTCGATGATGGAAGATGTCCAGGACGGAGATGTACTGGTTACTGACATGACCGACCCGGACTGGGAACCGATAATGAAGCGAGCTTCGGCGATAGTCACCAACCGCGGAGGACGCACCTGCCATGCAGCAATTATCGCGCGGGAGATGGATATTCCGGCTATCGTAGGTTGTGGCGATGCCACCGACAGAATTCAAAGCGGGCAGGAATTGACGGTTTGCTGTGCAGAAGGTGATATTGGCAAAGCCTACGAGGGCAAGCTGGAATTTGAGGTAGAAAGGCACGAAGTGGATAATTTACCGGATTTGCCGGTAAAGCTGATGATGAATGTCGGTAATCCGACGCGCGCCTTTGATTTTTCGCGCCTGCCCAACCATGGCGTCGGTCTCGCACGACTGGAATTTATAATAAATGCCATGATCGGTGTGCATCCACAGGCCCTGCTTAACTACAGCCGTCTGCAGGAAGATCTGCAAAAGCAGATAGCCGAAAAAATAGCGGGTTATGACGGCCCGATAGAATTTTATATCAGCAAACTGAAAGAGGGCATTTCTACCATCGCCGCTGCCTTTGCTCCTCAGCCGGTGATTGTGCGCCTGTCTGATTTCAAGAGCAATGAATACATCAACCTGCTGGGTGGCGAACTCTACGAGCCTGATGAAGAAAACCCGATGATAGGCTACCGGGGTACTTCACGCTATCTCTCTACCCAGTTCAGAGAAAGCTTCGCCATGGAATGCCAGGCACTGAAGTCAGTTCGAGATGATATGGGGCTGCTCAATGTTCAACTGATGGTGCCTTTTGTTCGCACACTGGGTGAAGCCACCGCGATCATTGATCTGCTGGAAGAAAACGGCCTGGTTAGAGGTGAAAATGGCCTGGAAATTCTAATGATGTGCGAGTTACCTTCCAACGCTGTAATGGCCGAGGAGTTCCTGCAGTATTTTGATGGCTTTTCAATCGGCTCCAATGACCTGACCCAGCTGACCCTGGGGCTGGATCGTGACTCAGGACTGGTGGCACATTTGTTTGATGAGCGCGACCCGGCTATCCGCAAGATGTTATTGATGGCGATCAAGGCTGGCCAGAAGCACAACAAGTATATTGGTATCTGCGGACAGGGGCCGTCGGATTATCCTGACTTCGCCGCATGGCTGGTTGAGGAGGGTATAAGCAGCCTGTCACTGAACCCCGATACTATTATTGAGACATGGCTGGATATTGCCAGGCGTCAGAAGGAGCAAAGGAAAGTTAAAA
>JAUWVE010000170.1 GCA_030617565.1 Gammaproteobacteria bacterium
TGGGCGTACCACTTTCTTTACCTGATTTCCTTGCTACGGCATCCAATGATTACCTGTACAAGACCATAAGAAATGGTCGTCCTGGCAGAGTCATGCCAGCATTTAAACATTTCAGTGACGACGATGTTGATTCAATAATCAACTATATCCGAAGCTGGTCAGACAGCATCCCGCCAATGTATTCAAAAAAGCAGGTCAAGGGTGATGCGGTACATGGAAATCAGCTGTTTCAGGAGCACTGTGCGGAATGCCATGGAGAAACTGGCACGGGCGGTCCCGGCACTGGTGTAACCATGTCACGTCCACGTAAACTTCCCATTCTGGCACCTGCGCTGAATAACGCCGGTTTTCTGTCATCAGCATCCGATGAAATGATCAAGCGCACACTCATCAAGGGCAGAAAAGGTACACCGATGGATTCATATTTGAAAGAGGGCTTAAGCGAACAGGACATTAATGATGTTGTTGCCTATGTGCGTTCTTTTGAAACACAAACCCCGGTCAGTAAAGAAAGCATAGAAGACGAACCGGCTGTCATCATCAAAGAATCGCCCTACTCAGTTGAAGAGACTGTCAAGAATATTGAGAATGCCGTTTCCAGCATGAATTTTCGTCTTATCCGGGTACAAAACCTGGATTCAGGCCTGGCTGAAGAAGGTAAAGAAGACAAAAAACAGGTCATCATCTATTCCTGTAATTTCAATATCCTTAACCAGGCACTGAAGCTCGATCCTCGTGTTGGTTTATTTCTGCCCTGCAGGGTTACCGTATCTGAACAGGACGGTAAAGTGCTCGTGATGTATGCCAATCCCAAGCGCATGAATGAGGTCTATAACAATAACGAGCTTGACAACATGTGCACTGACATGAAAACCGTCTATGAAGACATGGTAGACGAGGCATTGCTATGAGAAGCTATCGCAGAACCCTGGTCAGTTTATTAATCATAACGCTGCTTCTTCCTTTTTCGGCCTTTGCCGACGATCTAATCATGCGTCGTATACCTACGACATTTCCCGAGGCAATGAACGCCCTGCAAACCGCAATTGTTGAAGAAGGTTTCAAGGTATCCCGTGTTCAACGCGTCGATATCGGTTTAACCTCTTCAGGATATAATACGGCTGAATACCGGATTGTATTTTTTATGCGTGAAGACGTGGTCCACGATATTGTCAAACAACATCCCGAACTAATCGCTTTCCTGCCATTAAAAATTACCATCTTCGCCGAAGGCAGTGAAACAATATTAGTTACCCTGAACCCATTGAAGCTGGCCGAGTTTTTCCCTGATTTAAAGATGGAAAAAACATTTGCATCATGGAATGACGGGGTGATCAGGATTCTTGACAGAGTTCAGTCTGAATAGACTTCAATAGCTTCATCCCGGATTCACTATGTGCTGAGATCCTGGCCAACCTGCCGCTGCCGTCAAGCGAGATCTGAATTTCAAGATCTTCCTGAGGCAGGGAATCCTGTCCGCGTTGTGGCCACTCAATAAAGCAGCAGGCTTTACCATTGAAGTAGTCTCGTATTCCTATCAGATCAAGCTCTTCAGGGTCTGTAAGGCGATAAAGATCAAAATGAATAATCTCTTTCCCGGCAAGAGAATATTCCTCGAGCAAGCTATAGGTAGGACTTTTCACCGCCCCCTGATGACCCAGCGCCCTTAGCACCCCCCGTACCAGACTGGTTTTTCCGGCACCAAGGTCGCCTTCTAAAAATACAAGCACACCATTCTGTAATACATCGGCAAGCACAGCACCCAGTTTCTCCGTGGCTGCAACATCCTCCAGGATTAACGAAATCTCATTCGGTTTACTTCTTTTGTCTTTCATCTTTCATCTTTCTTCTGATGGTCATTCCGTAATCGCCGTAACGGCAACATCAAATCAGAAGCCAGCATACCGACAGACCCATGTTCAGCAGCATACGCATCACCGGCACAGGCATGCAACACTACTGCGGTCACTGCAGCCTTTTCTGTAGTCATGCCCTGTGCCAGTAGCCCGGCCAGCAGGCCCGTCAGCACATCGCCTGTCCCTGCCACCGCAAGCGCCGAATTTCCGTATGGGCAGGACCACAAATCCTCTTTATTAATGGCTAGCAGCGTATTTTTCCCCTTCAGTATGCAGATGCCGCCATACCGTTTAACAATTTCTTTTACCGCAGAGATTCTGTCTGACTGAACATCACGGGTCTTACACTTAAGTAGCCTGCCCGCCTCTGCGGGGTGCGGTGTTAATATCCAGTTCTGTTGTCTAGCTGGAGATTTTGCCAGCAGATTCAGGCCATCGGCATCTATGATGTCGGGACTTCTGTGCTCAAGACAATACTCAAACATTGTCTGTGACCAGTTGCTCTGCCCCAGGCCCGGCCCGAGAGCAAGGACATCGGATTGTAAGAACAGCTTCTTCATCTGCTTCGTCCTGTGAATGCCACTCACCAGTAATTCTGGCCGGCAAACGGTAATTGCAGTCACATTTTCAGGAATACAGGCAACCCTTACTAATCCAGCCCCGGCGATGTATGCCGCCCAGCCTGCAAGACAGGCAGCGCCGGCCATGGCTCGTTCGCCACCTGCGATCAGCACCCTGCCATTACTTCCCTTATGTGAATCACCGGCACGTACCGGCAGCCAGCCCTGGCATTCGGCCAGATCAGCCAGGCGGGGCTCACCAACGTCAGATAATGATTTTTGTTCTGTAGGCTCCATGACCGGTATCATACGACAAATGAAACCAGAGACACATTCTGCTGACGAACTGGCCAGGCTTGTACAACAAATACGCCTGTGGGGACAGGAGCTCGGCTTTCAGCAGGTCGGTATTACAGATACCTCTCTGCAGAAAGCAGAAAATCACCTGAAACACGGGCAAAGCATGAATCATCACGGCGAAATGGAATATATGTCCCGGCATGGATTTAAGCGTAGCCGACCTGATGAGTTGATTGACGGCACCACTCGAATCATATCAGTGCGCATGGACTATCTGCCGCACGAGGCAGGAACAGCCGTCGATCAAC
>JAUWVE010000132.1 GCA_030617565.1 Gammaproteobacteria bacterium
TACCACTGAGCTGGAACTATTGAATAGCTCCGAGCCTTTACCTTTTCAGCTAGATGATGACGACACCACCGAATCTGTTCGGCTGCGCCACCGCTTTCTTGATCTTCGTCGTGAGCCGATGCAGAAAAATCTGCGTTTGCGACACGATATTGTCCGTTCCTTACGCAACTATCTCGAAAACAGGGATTTCAGCGAGATTGAAACACCAATACTGACCCGCTCAACCCCTGAAGGTGCCAGGGATTACCTGGTTCCCAGCCGTACCTATCCTGGCGAGTTCTTTGCCCTGCCGCAATCACCGCAGTTATTCAAGCAACTGCTGATGGTGTCCGGCTATGAACGCTATTATCAGATTGCCCGTTGCTTCCGTGATGAAGATCTTCGCGCAGACCGCCAGCCCGAGTTTACCCAGCTGGATATCGAGATGTCCTTTATTGACCAGTCGGACATCATGAATCTGATGGAAGACATGATTCGTAATTTGTTTGCCGAGGTTCAGGACGTTGAATTGCCAAATCCATTTCCACAGATGAGCTGGCATGAAGCCATGTCACGCTTCGGCAGTGACCGGCCGGATTTACGCATCCCACTGGAACTGGTGGATCTGGGTGATGTAATGCAGGATGTTGAATTTAAGGTGTTCTCCAACCCGGCAAAGGCCAGCGATGGCCGTGTGGCGGTGATGAGGGTGCCGGGTGGCACCAGCCTGTCACGTGCGAAGATTGATGCCTACACCGAGTTTGTCGGGCTCTATGGCGCACGCGGTCTTGCCTATGTGAAAGTGAATGAAGCAGCAAAGGGACGTGAAGGCCTGCAATCACCAATACTCAAATTCCTGCCGGACGAGGTGATCACTACAATCATGCAGCGTACTGCTGCGGAAGATGGAGACCTGCTGTTTTTCGGTGCAGATTCAGCCAAAGTAGTGAATGATGCCTTAGGTGCGCTGCGTGAAAAGCTTGGCCATGACCTTGGAATGGTTGAAGGTGAATGGCAGCCGCTGTGGGTCATTGACTTCCCGATGTTTGAGTATGATAGCAAAACCGCACGCAATGTTTCTTTGCATCATCCCTTTACTTCACCAACGGTAATCGACGGTGAGATAGATCCAGCGACGGCCCTGTCTCGTTCCTACGATATGGTGCTTAACGGCTCTGAAATTGGTGGTGGTTCAATACGTATTCATAAAAAAGACGTACAGGAAAAGGTTTTTGCCGCGTTGGGCATTAGCGATGAAGAAGCCAATGACAAGTTTGGCTTTCTGCTCGATGCGCTGAAATTTGGTGCGCCGCCGCACGGTGGTATTGCCTTTGGTATCGATCGTATTGCCGCAATGATGGCCGGTGTCAGTTCTATTCGTGACGTCATCGCCTTTCCAAAAACCCAGAAAGCGGCCTGTCTGATGACATCTTCACCGAATGAAGTGGATACGGCCCAGCTGCAGGAATTGAATCTGAAGCTGCGTAAACCGCTGCAGAAGAAAGATGGTGATGATCTGGATGGCAATCAGAAAACTCCGGAATAGTCTGGATTAGCAACGACATGTCATCACCCTGGCGCGATTTCATAACAGCAGTGAAATCACTGTTATGTCCTTCCCGCGTGCTTTTTATACTGGTTATTTTCGTTCTGTTTGCTATCCAGGTCGCAAGATCGGATGTCAGTACTAATAATGAAACGCGAATCATCAGCTCGAAGAATTCATCTACCGAAACCGTCCTTTATTACACGTTGCGCAACCACACTGGTGAACAAACCATTGACGGCTACTACGGTGACCTGCGAGATGACCCTCATACCGGGCTATGTGAAGTAAAGATTAGCCCAACGGGATACGAGAGTCTTACCTCGCGTCTACCTTTTTATATCTCTGACACGGATAAAGAGTTAGAGACGATAAAAGAGTTCCCTGAGCGAAAATTCTGGCAGGCCTTCGAGCAGGCTGCAGAAGAATCAGCGGCCAACAAAGTCGTTCTCTTCGTGCATGGTTATAACATTAATTTTGTAAAAGGCTGCAGCCGCTCTGCAGTGTTCCAGCAGACACTTGATGAGCACTCCCGATTGCTACTGTTCAGCTGGCCATCGGACGGAACACTGGTCAGCTACACGCGTGATGAAGCAGATATCGAATGGAGTCAACATTCACTCGAGACCGTAATTCGAAAGTTGGTAGCAATTTACGGGGCAGAACGACTGAATATTGTAGCGCATAGCCTGGGGGCCAGAGGTGTCGTCAGGGTGCTTCAGATGATGGCTCGTGAATTTGATGACAGGCAGATCAATGAACTGGTACTGCTGGCACCGGATATTGATGCAGATGTTTTTCGCACAGTTTTCCCGGACCTGAAAAAAATCACTAGTCGCATCAGCCTCTATTCGTCGGAAAATGATCAGCCTTTACGTTTATCCGGCGAAGTACATGGTTACCCACGCCTGGGTGAGGCCGGTGAGAATATTGTGGTGCTGAAAGGCATGGATACCATTGATGTCAGCATATCTGGTGGTCGTGAAGTGACCGGGCATCTGTACCATCTTTATAATGATAATGTCAGGTCTGATATAGGTCGTTTGCTGTCTGATGGTGAAACCGCTTCCATGCGGCCGAACATGAAGAAGTTGAAAAAGGATGGGCTTCCTTACTGGATGTTGTTGCCGGCGTCAGGCGAGTAATTTGAAGGTTTCGGCCTTCATGGGCTAGTGGGCCTACTTTCTTCAGCCTCATTCGCCGCTAGGGCGCGCCTCCCACAGCAAAACCGATACATTCTTTACTACAGACTTTTGTGGGAGGCGAGCCCTCGCGGCGAAAAGCTTTTTATGAAAACAGAACACTTTTCTTTGGTCCATTTCTTTTTACATAAATAAGAAATGAACGGAATGCTTTAGAATTGAAGTTCCTGAATCAGGTTGCTGATAGCGTCGATGGAGTTTTTTTCAGGTTCGACCAGCCTGAACCCGGTATCAATCAAATCAGGGTTGGCATCACTGGATTTCCATATACTGTGTGCCTGGAGGGAGATTTTTTTTCGGCCTTTTCTGTCTGATTCAGGCATTTCCAGCCCTAGATCAAAGTCTCTGTTTAACTCTATCGGGACTTCACTCAGCAGCATCAGACCGTCTTCCGATATATCGACCACATGGCCTAATAGTGAATTATCGCTCTGGTCGAATACACGCAGGTAAAAAACAAGTTCCCAGCGACGTCTCCGGCGTTTTTCAACTGCAAAAAAATGGTCTGCATCAGTCATTTGAACATCTCCTCATAAAACCACACGGCTATGCTTTCTGTATCAGTATAAATACACCAGCTGGGGCAAAAAGGGAAATCGGGTTTGATCAGTGTGAATAGAAATTATGGATAAGCATTACCTATAAGCTTTTCATTGCAATAGTTTTTTCGACTTAAGTCATTTCATGACTTCAATTGTGTATGGACTATTAAGGCCTCAATTCCCTAAAGAATCGAAATTAAGCTCAGCAACTCCTTCTGCTGGTTTCAGGTTTTCTTCCTTGTTATTTCTGTCATTATTGACTGGTTCCAGCTAAGACGCCGTGTTAAATGCCACACTATAGTGTGATTTAACGCATAAAAAAATTATGAAAGGCATGCAAGTTATTGATTTGAAGTGATAGTGAGATTGGCACGATTCTTTCTTATTAATTCCCGATGTTCATATAACAGAGAGAAAAGAAATCGTGAAAAAACATACCCTTGCACTTGCCATAGCGACCGCTAGTCATATGATTGCTACAGCACAGGCTCAGGAAGCCTCGACCGCAACTCCATACGAGCTAGATCCGGTCATCATCACCGATGTATTTGAAGACCGGATAGGCATCAACCCCAATTTTGCTGTACCGGACGAATACAACCAGGTTAGCCCCACCAGTGCGGATGGCGGTGAATTCCTGCGCCAGATAAATGGTGTTTCCGGTAGCCGCTTCGGTGGCCGCGGCATAGACCCAATAATACGAGGTCAGTCCCAGACAAGGCTGAATGTCCTGCTAGACGGTGCCTATATTCACGGTGGCTGTCCCAACAGAATGGATCCACCGACAAGCTGGGCAGCGCTGGAAACCTATGAAGAAGTAATCGTCATCAAGGGTGTGCAAACACTGCAATATGGCGGTGGCGGTAGCGGCGGTACGGTATTATTCAATCGTGATTCACGTCTGCTGGCCAGTGAGCAGGATGGCTTTCATGGCCGTGTCAGCGGCATGGCGACTGATAACGGTATTAAAGGTGACCTGACGGCTGATGTTATGGGATCTAATGACACGGGTTACCTGCGAGGTATTGCACAGATCAAGTCAGTGGATAATTACAAGGATGGTGATGGCAACGAAGTTCGCTCATCTTTTGACCACAAACAGGCAGGTTTCATTGCCGGTTTGACGCCGACTAAGGATCGCTTGTTTGAGTTTACCTAC
>JAUWVE010000208.1 GCA_030617565.1 Gammaproteobacteria bacterium
CATTGGTCTCGAAAAACACATCCCAGTAATCTGCACTTTTCACCCACATACGAAAAACAAAATTAACACTATTATCGGCCAGCTCTGAAACCGCAATCTGGTGCGCAGGATCAGACAGTACCCGGCTGTCCTTACTGACGATATCTTCCAGAATGTTGCGAACCTCTTTCAGGTCTGCGTCATAAGCAACACCGACCGTCAGATCGACACGACGTGTCTCCTGGGTAGAATAGTTGATGATGTTGTCACCACCGAGTTTTGCGTTCGGGATAATAATGGTTTTGTTATCAGGTGTCGTTAGCGTGGTGGTAAAAATATGGATTGCATTCACCTTGCCGGTAACGCCGGCCGCCTCGATTACATCACCGACCTTGAAGGGGCGAAAAATAATCATCAGGAACCCGGCGGCAAAGTTGGCCAGAGAGCCCTGTAGTGCCAGACCGATAGCAAGACCGGCAGCACCCAATATGGCGATAAAGGATGTGGTATGAATACCGAGTTGCCCCAGTACCGCTATGATGACAAAGGCCATCATGGTGATGTAGGCAATACTGCTGGTAAATCCGATGATTATCTGGTCTAAACCCGCTTTGCTCATGATCCGGGTGACTAGCTTCTTTACCCAGTTTGCAACCATCTTCCCTATAATGAAGATAGCAATGGCGGCGAGCAGTTTCAGGCCATACTGGATAGCAAATTCCGTGGCTATGCCAAGATACTCACTCGCTTTATCAGGGTCGAGAATATCACTTACCTGATCTATGACATTTGTTGTTTCTGAGGTATCAGCCATTCTTAATTCTCCATTATTTCTGTTATTTTACGAATACTATTAATTGCCTGCCAGGCGATTATCACTCTTTACTACCCAGGCAGCGGTACACAATGCCGGCGATGATAGCGCCAATGACTGTCAAAGGGTACCCTTACGAAAGCCCTGCCTGCTTTGCTTTGGCATAGCCCAGCTTGATCATTTCATCTGCCCGATCAAACTCCAGTGTTCTGCAGGCATTCCTGGCGATCTCGATTGTCAGGTCTGGCGGATAGGCAGCCAGTTTTTGCCGGGCAATGGTACTTTGCATTGCTTCAAACGCCTGCATGGCGACATCGTAAACATCCCAGTCTTTTCTGCCCGTACTCATTGCAGATTGCTGCAGGTTTTTTATGAAGCGGTTGATATTTTGATGAATGAACGAATCCTGCAGCTGCGGGTTTTCAGGTTTTCCTGCCTGATCGTCTATCTCGGTCGGCGGGCCACCCAGGTTCACTGCTATGGTCAGATCCGTATTGTCACCGAAGGTCGGTGCAATGGGTACCGGGTTCAACACGCCGCCATCGATTAGCAGCGTTCCGTGATAGTCAAAGGGCGTAAAGAACAGCGGCAGCGACATCGATGCCCTGATGGCATCAAACAGCCTGCCTTTATTGATCCAGATTTCTTTTTCAGCTTTTATATCAACGGCTACTGCTGTAAAGCTGACTGGCAGGTCTTCGATTTTCTGGTCACCGACAAGATCGACCAGGGTATTGATGATCTTGTCACCTTTTACCAGTCCGCCTTTTCCCCAGGAAAGATCAAGCAGCGTAATGATGTCCAGTTTTGTAATGGAACGCACCCACTGCACGTAAGTATCCAGCTTTCCTGCCGCGTAGATACCTCCGATAAGTGCGCCCATAGAGCAGCCCGAAATTGACTTGATCTCGTAGCCATTCTCCTCAAGCCAGTGAATGATACCGATATGTGCCAGACCTCGGGCACCACCGCTGCCAAGGACGAGGGAGACAGATTTTCTATCGGTAGACATCGTCCCTCACTGCCGGTCTGGATATATAAGTTTCAAGTCCTTTTTCATGTCCACGACTGCCCAGCCATTTTACCTGCGTGTGTGGCTATGACCAGTTCAAGCAGACCTTTTTTACCTGAATCAGCCAGCGCATCCATATCATTTTCCAGTACTGCCTTGAATGGCTGGGTAGTTTTCCACTCCGGATGCTTCGGCGCCAGTTCCTTGACACGGTCTATAGCGAACAGCGGCTGGAAATAAAGCGGTTTTTCCGGCCACAGGGTACCGTCATTATCGAACACGGCGATGCGTTCAGCAGCAGGTACATAATCCGGGCTGGACTTATTTGTAACAGCTTCGACAAACTCGATAATGTTTTGCCTGGATGCATTATCGTTCCAGGATGGCAAGACTGATGAATCCGATGCTACTGCATTGACAGCAAAAAAGCCCAGACAGATAACAATAAATGACTGTAATCCATAAGTGATAAATTTATTCATGCTCATATCTCACAATTTATTTT
>JAUWVE010000027.1 GCA_030617565.1 Gammaproteobacteria bacterium
AACCCGCCGGACTTTCGCCAACTGAAACAAGAAAAGTACTCACCAGTGTTGTCTATTATGTCCTGTTACCAGCGCTGGTGTTAATAGTTTTATGGAAGGCTGATCTGTCAACGCGTCCCGTGTTAATAGCAGTGTCTGCGGCCAGTGGGATAGCTGCCGGTTTTCTGTTGGGCTTTTTATCCTGTCGCGTGTGCCGAAACAGCCGGGCCGAGGCAGGGGCCCTGATCCTGGCCATGGCTTTCCCAAATGCGACCTATCTTGGTTTGCCTGTTCTGGAAGCCACATTCGGTAGCTGGGCGCGTAGTATAGCTATCCAGTATGATCTGTTTGCCTGCACGCCGCTGTTATTCACGGTTGGTGTCCTGTTCGCCGCACGCATGGGAAATAGTCACGAAAGCAGGGCTTCACTGGTATCCGGTTTGCTACGCATTCCACCCATGTGGGCTGCTATTATTGCTGTGGGCCTAAATCTGGAAAAAGTACCTGTGCCTGCTGTGCTAGAGGGCTTGCTGGATCTACTAGGACGTGGGGTCGTTCCATTGATGCTGTTTTCATTGGGATTAAGTCTTGAGTGGTCTGCATCACGCTGGCGCCTGCTGCCCAGCCTGGTGCCCGTATCGATAATCAGTCTATTTCTGGTGCCGCTGGTAGTGTGGGCGGTGGCCAGCATGCTTGGCATACAAGGTGAAGTACTGGCCGCTGTCGTGCTTGAAGCGGCCATGCCAAGCATGGTGCTGGGGATAGTGTTGTGTGACAGGTTCAATCTGGATGCCGGTCTGTACGCTGCCGCTGTTACTGCGACAACTGCAATGAGCCTGGTAACTCTGCCGCTTTGGTATGACTGGCTTACCTGATGATCAGGATCAGAGGTTCCTTAAATCTTGACAGGATTCAGTCTGTGCAGTTGATGAAGCTCAGGTTTGAGGTAACGGGAGACATGCATCTATTTAGCCCGGCTTAATTGGCGCCATGCCTCTCATTAAAGTGTTTATCAAAACCATCCGGTCTCTCTACGTCACCCTCAAAGATATAGGCGGCGATCTTTTCAGCATCACTTTGTGCAATCGAAATTGGAGGCATAATATTAAACCTGCGAATTGCTCCGCGCATTAAGCTTTGACTTGCATCCTGTTTTTCTACCCATTGAGCAATCGCCAACACAAAAGCATCTTTGTCCGGGTATGAACCAATATAATGCATTCTGACGGCTATTATGGGGGGGGCAACTCGCTTGTTCATATCCATGCCACCAGTATTACCATGACAGCTTGAGCAATGAGTATTATATAATGCTTTGCCTTCACTCTCTGTGCCACCATCGCTGGCCAGGCTTGCCTGAGAGAATAGAATGAATGCAAGGAGTAAAGATGATTTAGTGATTTTCATTGTGATGTTCCTGAAAGTATATATACAGCACGGTCAGACCCTGATATTTCTTCCCATAGCGATAGGTAAGATCTGAGGTAGTAGTCAAAAGCTTAATTATGCCAGATTTTTTACTGGAGACGTGTTTGCATAGACAAATTTTCTGGATATCGAGATAATCTGTCAATTCTGGCACATCTACATGAATGCATACAGGCGAGAGCCTTGCATACAAAAGGAAGATACACATGGTTAATCAAATGAAGGAATTTCTAAGACTGGAATCAGCGGGTGGAATTTTGCTTGTTATCGCTATGTTCCTTGCAATGATTATCGTAAATACAGGTCTCTGGCCACTCTATAAAGGCCTGTTATCTATCCCCCTTGAGATTCGCATTGGAGACTTTGAAATAGCAAAACCCCTGTTGATGTGGATCAATGATGGCCTGATGGCTATCTTTTTCTTCCTTATCGGTCTGGAAGTGAAACGCGAGGTTCTTGAAGGTGAACTGTCTGACCCGGCACAGGTTATGCTGCCTGCTGTCGCCGCTGTTGGCGGTGTCGTAGTCCCCGCGCTGGTATTTACCTGGTTTAACTATGGCGATGAGTCAGCGATGAAAGGCTGGGCGATTCCTACCGCCACGGACATTGCTTTTGCTCTGGGTATTCTTTCCTTGCTCGGTAAACGTGTGCCAGCATCACTAAAGTTATTCCTCCTGACGCTTGCTATCATCGATGACCTGGTCGCTATCCTGATTATTGCTATCTTTTATTCTGTTGATATTTCTACACTTTCCCTGGTCATTGCTGGCACCGCTTATGCCATACTGGTGCTTCAGAACTGGCGTGGTGTGATGCGGCTGACGTCTTATCTGGTATTCGGGCTGATCATGTGGGCTGCAGTGCTGAAGTCTGGTGTGCATGCAACCATCGCGGGTGTCTTACTGGCCTTTACGATTCCTCTGAAGCATCCTGATGGTAAGGAGTTCTCACCCTTGCGCAATCTTGAACATGATCTTCATCCGACGGTGGCCTTTATTATCCTTCCTTTGTTTGCTTTTGCGAATACTGGCATCCCGCTAGACGGGATGAATCTTGAGGCTTTGTTGCAACCGGAACCCTTTGGTATTGCTATGGGCTTATTCCTGGGTAAACAGCTGGGGGTTTTCACCTTTGCCTGGGCGGCAGTAAAAACAGGTGTGGCAAAGCTGCCAAAGGGTGTCGGATGGCTGGAAATCTATGGTCTGTCTGTTCTGACAGGTATTGGTTTTACCATGAGCCTGTTTATCAGCTCACTGGCTTTCGAGGAAGGTTCAACCAATTTAAATGCTGACCGCCTGGGCATACTTGCCGGGTCATTTGCTTCGGCAGCTTTGGGTTACGTAATTCTTGCTTATGCGCTTGGTAGAAAAAAGAAGCTTGCAGCAACCACGGATGAGGAGGCAGTGTGATGAATTTACGGATACTTTTTTTTGCCAGTTTGCGTGATGCTTCCGGCGTTGGTGAGAAGCAGCTGGATGTTGAATCAGGGCAATCTGTGGGTGAATTATGGCAGAGGGTGTCGGCTGGTTTTGACCTGCTTCCGGAAAAAGTTCTCTGTGCAGTCAATCAGGAGTATGTAGATAGTGATTACCTGTTGCAGGAGGGTGACATTGAAGTGGCTTTTTTTCCACCGGTCACCGGTGGCTGAGCATGAGCGTGCCTGGCAGCCTTTTCGTCGATCTTGACGACAGGGTAGGGTATCAACACTGGCGAGATCAGAAGCTGTCTCAAATGCCAGCTGGCATCGATGAATACCTTGTTCCAGTAAAAGATCCGGTACGTCTGAGCAGTGATGAGTTTGAGGCCATTCGCAGTCTGCTTGAAAGAGCAAATATGGCATTTTTTATTGCAGAACCGGATGACCGGCGCAATAAAACTATTCCTCTTAATATCGCTGCCCAGTATGCAATGCATCGGCTGGATCATAATATGGGTGCGGACCATGATGGTGTCAGTGAGTTGACGGTGCGTGACGGCCAGTGGCGGGGTGGGTACATCCCTTATACCAACAAACCTATTCATTGGCATACCGATGGTTACTACAACGAGGAGCAACGCAAGATCCATGGCATGGTTTTGTACTGCGTGCAGAATGCGCTGCGTGGCGGTGAGAATGCTTTACTGGATCATGAAATAGCCTATATCCACCTGCGTGATACCAATCCTGATTATATACGTGCCTTGCTGCATCCGCAGGCGATGACGATTCCGGCAAACGTTATTAATGGCAGGGAAATCCGCCCTGATCGTGCCGGGCCGGTGTTTTCGGTCAATGCTAGTGGCTCATTACATATGCGTTACACTGCCCGCACGCGCAGTGTCATCTGGCGTGATGATGCATTAACAAAGGAAGCGACGGCCTGTTTGACTGAATTCCTGGCTTCTGATTCGCCGTATATATTGAGAGCTGGACTTGAACCGGGCCAGGGCTTGATCTGTAATAATGTATTGCATGACCGCAGTGGTTTCGATGAAGATGAAAACCATAAACGATTACTTTATCGGTTGCGTTATTATGATCGGACTACAGTCTAACAAATTTAGGAAGTCCTTATTACCTGCCAGGAGCGCCGCTCCTACAAAAATGTTATCCTTTACACATAAAGAGAAAGTGTAAATGACGGAGTAGAATCATGACTAAGAAAAGAATTAATGACCCGCTGGATATTATGGGTGTTGCCTACGAGACTATGCTGGAGCGCAGTGCGACTGAGTTTCGCAAGGTGGAAAAGAAGACAGGACCGGCTCTGCATTCATTGATCGATAGTGCCAAAGAGAAGGCAGTTGAGCTTGAAGAACTAACTGAAGAAGAGGCTGCCCATCTGGCAGAATATCTTAAACGTGATCTATCTGATGCGGCCTTTTATATTTCTGAACATGGAAAGGAACTGAAGGACTGGCTGGGTTTTGAAGACAGCCTGCTTGCTGCGGAGCTGCTGGATATGTTTCTGCAGGCTGCGAACCCGACCACTGTTGAGATGAATGAATTGAAACTGGAACTGGCGGCAAACTCACTCTATAAAACGGGTGAAGTGACCGGTCCGGGTGCGCTGGTTTGTGATGACTGTGGAGAGGTCTTACATTTTCACAAGGCCGGGCGTATCCCTCCCTGTCCCAGGTGCCATAAGACCAGCTATCACAGGGAATCTTGAGGCCGATTTTCACATATTAATGAGCAGCCGTGTGGTTCTTGCCCTGAGATGACAAATTTTGTCACTATCTGGCATATTCAGGGTAATACAGTTGCACTTTAGTCTTTGACAGGCAATATTTTTACCACGATGACCGATATATTGTCTGGTCCACCATTTTCATTGGCCAGTTCAACAAGTTTTTCAGCAGTTCTTTGCGGGCTGCCATTCTGATTGAGTACAAATCCAATCGTATTGTTACTGACCACTTCCGTCAGGCCGTCTGAACAGAGGACAAATATATCACCAGCCTGAGGGCAGCCGGACGTAAATGTGGGTTCAATTTCACGGTTCCCAAGCGCCTGCAGCAGCAGGCCTCTTTGCGGGTGGTTTTTGGCGTCTTCCTTGTTGATGGTTCCCTGTTTAACCATGCCCTGTATCCAGCTGTGATCTTCAGATAACTGGCTGATTTTTCCATCACGAAATCGGTAGCAGCGGGAGTCGCCAATATTACCAATGACAAACCAGCTTTTGCAGAACAGCAGGCAGACTATCGTCGTTCCCATACCGCTTTTTGTATCATCATTACCGGATTCTTCAATAATTTTCCGGTTTGCCAACTGAATGGACTTATCCAGCTGGTCTTTCATGGGCTCCGGAGTAGAAAAAGCATCATCCATTCGGCTTTCTATATGCAGGCCTGCGATTAAAAACTGGCTGGTAACATCGATAGCCATCTGACTGGCTACCTCACCGGCATTATGTCCGCCCATACCATCGGCAACGATTGCAAGCACATGCTGCTTGTCAACAAGAATATTATCCTCATTGTTATCACGTCGCTGTCCGGTGTCTGTGACACCGGCCATTTGTATCCGTATGTGTTTGGGGTGGCAGGAAAAGGCCTGTTTCATATTTCTTTCTTGCCATTCAAAATAAGTTCAAGGATGCGCTGGTATATTTTTGCCAGTCGCTCAGGATCTGTCAGCATAACATGTTCATCTATCTGGTGAATACTACCATTGCAGGGCCCAAGTTCGACTACTTCAGTCCCCGTCGGCGCGATAAAACGGCCGTCCGATGTGCCGCCGGAAGTGGATAGCTCAGGTGTTATTTCAAGCACCTCAGCGCAGGCATTGCTGACCGCATCAACCAGTACGCCTTTTACGGTCAAAAATGGATTACCCGACAGACGCCAGTCTATTGTGTAGCGCAATTTATGTCTTTCAAAAACCTCAAGCACACGTTTCTTTATCTGTTCTTCATTTAATTCAGACGAGAAACGGAAATTAAATTTTATCGCCACATCACCCGGTATGACATTTTCAGCACCGGTTCCGGCTGCGACATTGGAAATTTGAAAGCTGGTAGCCGGGAAAAATTCATTCCCCTGGTCCCATTCAATGCCTGCCAGTTCATTTAATGCGGGCAGGGCGCGGTGAAATGGATTCTCTGCCAGCTGCGGGTAAGCGACATGACCCTGTTTTCCAAGGACGGTCATATAGCCATTCAGGGAGCCACGTCGCCCGACTTTAACGGTATCACCCAGAGTCTCATCAGATGAGGGCTCACCAACAATACAGTAATCTATTTTAATCGCCTGTGTTTCCAGCCACTGCATGACTTTCACTGTACCGTTGATAGACGGACCTTCTTCATCTGATGTGATCAGCAGGCCAATAGTGCCGGGGTGGTCAGGGTTTTCTGCAACATATTGCTCTACTGAGGTCACAAAGGCGGCTATTGATGCCTTCATGTCGGCACTGCCGCGACCGTACAGCCTTCCATCGCGTTGTGCTGGCTCAAACGGGGGGCTGGACCAGCTGCTTTCCGGTCCGCTGGGTACAACATCGGTATGGCCGGCAAAGACAAACAGTGGCTTACCTGTCCCATGTGTTAGCCAAAGGTTGTCGACATCTTCAAAACGAAGATGCTGACAGGCAAATCCTATGGACTCAAGCCGTTCACCTATCAGCTTCTGGCAGCCCTGATCATCGGGCGTGACAGATGGACGGCTGATTAGCTCGCAACACAGCTGTAGCGTGCTATTGACGATTTTTTCAGGTGCATCTTCAATCATTTGTCATGACTTGTTAAGAGGCCCCTTGAGAAGTAGTTCCGCATATCTCTCAGCGGAAAAACCGACTTCAATGATATTTTCCATCTCCAGGACAGGTCGCTTGATCAAGGTTGGATGTTTCATCATTAATGTCATGGCACGAGCTTCATCAAGGTCTGTACGGTCTTTGTCATCAAGGCCTCGCCAGGTTGCGCTGCGTTTGTTCAGCAACGTTGTCCAGTCGACCTTTTCCATCCACTTGCCAAGAATATGACGGACAAAAAGGTCAGACCTGAGGTCAAGAAACACATAGTCAATACTATTCGCTTCGAGCCAACGTTGTGCCGATCGTACGCCGTCACAGTTTTTGATTCCTGCAAGGATAATAGAAATTGCCATGGTTTTCTTCAGGGTGCCTCTATTTTTGTTTTAGCCCATTAGAATTACTGATATCAAGCTTCACGCAGTAATTCATTAATGCCTACTTTACTGCGGGTTTTCTCATCCACCTGTTTAACAATAATAGCGCAATTGAGGTTATAACTGCCATTCTTTGACGGTAATGAACCGGGGACAACGACTGAGTAAGGGGGTACTCGACCATATGTGTACTCACCGGTTTCCCTGTTGTAGATCTTGGTACTCTGGCTAATGAAGACACCCATGGCAAGAACCGCACCTTCTTCTACGATCACGCCTTCGACAACTTCGGAGCGGGCACCGATGAAACAATTGTCCTCAATAATAGTTGGCGCAGCCTGCAGTGGCTCCAGCACACCACCGATACCCACACCCCCGCTGAGGTGGACGTTTTTACCAATCTGGGCACAGGAACCTACTGTCGCCCAGGTGTCTACCATGGTGCCTTCACCGACATAGGCACCGATATTGACATAGCTCGGCATGAGCACGACATTCGGGGCGATATAGGTACCCCGACGTGCGGTGGCCGGTGGCACCACACGGAAGCCACCCTGTCGGAAATCGCGAGAATTGTAGTCGCTGAATTTTGATGGAATTTTGTCGAAATAATTGGTGAAGCCACCTTTGATAAAACTGTTGTCTTCGATGCGGAAATACAGCAAAACAGCCTTTTTCAGCCAGTCGTTGACTACCCAGTCACCATCTATTTTTTCGGCGACCCGGGCTTCACCAGTATCCAGCATCTCAATGGCACTGTAGACGGCATCTTTTACATGACTGGCAGCGGTTCGCGGAGTTATTTCAGCGCGTTGTTCAAAGGCTTCTTCAATCTGGTTTTTCAGGTCTTGCATGGGGTTACCTCGGGAAAAAAATTCAGTTTCAAGTTTCAAGTTTCAAGTTTCAAGGTTTTTAAAAAGCTATATTTTCTCTGTAATAAATTCACAAATTCTTTCGGCTGCTTCTATGCATTCCTGCTGCTCGGCTACCAGTGCGATGCGTATGCGGTTTTTCCCGGGGTTGCCATCAATGGTATTGCGTGCCAGGTAGGTGCCCGGCAGGGTGACCACATTTTCGTTCAGAAATAACCGGCGGCTGAATTCTTCTTCGTTGATCGGTGTCTCTGGCCACAGATAGAAACCGGCAGCAGGGTGATTCAATTTTATAACGGGGTCTAGTATATCAATAACCGCGGTAAATTTATCACGATAGACCGAACGATTCTGTACTACGTGTTCGTCATCATTCCACGCTGCGGTAGAAATGGCCTGGGTCAGCCTGTTAGGGACGCATCCGTGATAGGTGCGGTATTTAAAATAGGTATCTATAATTTTGCTGTCTCCGGCGACAAAGCCTGAGCGGAGCCCTGGCAGATTAGACCTTTTGGACAGGCTGTGAAAAACTATGCAACGTTCAAAGTTGTTACGCCCCTGTTCTGCTGCGACTTGCAGAAGGCCGACAGGTGGTGAGCTTTCATCCCTGTAAAGTTCGCTATAGCATTCATCTGCAGCAACGATGAAGCCGTAACGGTCAGCAAGTGACAGTGCCTTGATATAGATATCTGCCGGTATAACTGAACCTACCGGATTATCGGGTGAGCAGAGGATCAGCAACTGGGTTTCCTGCCAGATCTGTTCCGGGACATTATCCAGTTGCGGCTGCCAGTCATTTTCTTCAAGGCTGTTGAGGAAATAGGATGTGGCACCTGCCATGATAGTGGCCCCTTCATAGATTTGATAGAAAGGGTTGGGCATAACGACGCGTGCCGGGCAGTGGCTACTGCGATCAACAGCGGCCTGGATGAAGGAAAAAATGGCTTCACGACTACCGCTAACCGGTAACACATGCCGGGCTGGGTCGAGTTTTTCTTCACTAATATGAAAACGGCGGCTGAGCCAGCTACAGATCGACTCCCTCAGGCTTTCTTCGCCACGGGTAGCCGGATAGCCGGATAGCAGGTGGCCGCCATTCGCCAGCAAGTCATGGATGAAAGGCGGAGGGGCATGTTTCGGTTCACCCAGTGACAACATGATACGTTCATAATTTGCTGGCGGTTCAATGCCTGCAAGCAAACGATTGAGTCTTTGAAAGGGGTATTCCTTCAGGTCATCCAGTCGTGTGTTCATGCGGTCGATAATTAGCTTTAAGTTAAAGTGTGATTCAGTTTTCAGGGCTCAGGCTGGAATCCAGTCTATCGATTATATTTTGCCTGATACTTTTCTGCTGCGCACTGTCAGTTATGGGTTTGTTGCCGAGATCGCTAACAAAAAAGATATCCTCGATTCGTGCACCGTAAGTAGCCACCTTGGCATTATGCAGCTTGATATCACATTTTTCGAAAACTTCAGCAATCTGGTACAAAAGCCCGGGTCTATCCTGAGCGATAACTTCTATAACGGTATACTGACCCTGTCGTGTTTCCGGAAAATTTACCTGCGTTGGAATTGGGAACTGCTTTAAAGCCCTGGGCAGATGCGCTTTCCGCGGGTCACGACCTTTGCGAGGACTCAGCAGCTGATTCTTCAGGGCCTCTTCTATCTCTTTCTGCTCAGCACTAGAGCAGACTGCATCGTCATTCTGATCCAGCACAAGATAGTTGTGCAGGGCAAAACCCATTTTTGTCGTATGTAAGCGTGCATCAACGATATTAAGATTCAGGCGATCAAAGCCAGCCGTAGTTCTTACCAGCAGATTTGCCATGTCCGGGGTAAATACCAGCACCTCGGTACTGCCCGAATTTTTTGCATAACGAACAGCAACTAGCGGCAACTCGAGGATGCTTACATTGGCAAGTATTTTCATGTGCCATTTTAAGGTGTCTACCTCATAGCGCAAAAAATAATCGTTATCGAATAAAGACCAGTAGCGCTGGAATTCTGCGGCTGAAATTTGTGCTGGAACCAGGCTGCTGGAAAGTGCCTGCTGCAGGTTGCCAAGGCGCTCTTCATTGCGTTCACCGACAATGTCACTGCGCCTTAAGTGTCTCGAGGTTGCATGATAAAGCTGCAGTAATAGTTTGTTTTTCCAGTCATTCCATACTTTCGGGCTAGTGCCACGCATATCTGCCATGGTTAACAGGTAGATATTGTCCAGGTGCTCCTGGTTACCGACTGTGGCTGCAAATTCTGCAATGACTTCAGGATCTGAAATATCCATTTTCTGCGCCGTCCAGGACATGATCAGATGATTGCGTACCAGCCAGGCAACAAGCTTCGTATCATATTCGCTGAGGTCATGCAGGCGACAGAACTGGATGCTGATTTTTTCACCTTTTTCAGAATGTTTACCGCCCCGTCCTTTTGCGATGTCGTGCAGCAGGGCGGCGAGATACAGGCGTTCGGGCTTGAACAACCTGGCCAGCAATTTGCTGGCCAGGGGATGTTCGTCGCGAAATTCATCGACAGTCAGTCTGCGCAGGTTTCGTAAAACGAAAAGAGTGTGAACATCAACTGTGTAGATATGAAATAGATCATGCTGCATCAGGCCTACGATACGACCAAAGGCAGGAAAATAGGCACCCAGTACACCATAGTCATTCATTTTCCGCATGATGTGTGTGAGGCCTGTGCCATTGCGAAATAACGTGATAAACAGGCTGCGGCAGGCAATGTCGTGGCGAAACTCAGGGGTAATCAGGTTTAACGAGTTATGAATCAGGCGAATAGTATTTGCACGAATACCTTTCAGCTCGGGCATATCCTGAAGGATGTAAAATACCTCCAGCAAGGCAAAAGGCTGTCGATTAAAAACATCGTTATCCACTACGTCGACATAGCCATTGATTGCATTGAACCGGCGATTGATCTCTATGGAAGTATTGTCCTTCTGCACAAGGAAGGCTTCCTCAAAATGTTGCAAAAGGATTTCATTCAATAGCCCGAGCTCTTTTACTGTGCGGTAATAGCGCTTCATCAACTGTTCGACTGCCAGGCTCCCGGGTTTGTCAGAATAGCCGAATTCAGTTGCCAGTACGCGCTGGTACTCAAACAGCAGTCTGTCTTCCCGGCGGCCGGCCAGGAAGTGCAGCCCATTGCGTATACGCCAGAGGAAATTACGGCATCGAATCAGTGTTTGATACTCGTCCCTGGTCAGAAATTCATGCTGCACCAGCTCCTCCAGGGATGTCGCATTGAAGTAACGCATTGTGGCCCAGGCAATCATATGCAGGTCGCGCAAACCACCCGGGCTTTCCTTGATATTCGGTTCAAGTTTGTATGCGGTTTCACCAAAACGGGCGTGGCGTGCCTGCTGTTCCTGAAGTTTGGCATGGAAATATTCATCGGCAGGCCAGATTTGATCGGGCAAAATGGCTGCCTGCATCTGCTTTAGCAATTCCATCGAGCCGGACAGCAGACGTGCTTCCATCAGGTTGGTGACGACAGTCAGGTCCCTGGCGGCCTCTTTGCATTCAGCAACTGTGCGTACACTGTGGCCAATATCCAGGCCAATATCCCATAAAATATGCAGAAATTGTTTGCCTGATTCGGCGAAGGAATTCTCAATATTTTCGTTTGCCTGCTCGTCTACGAGAATCATCAGGTCGATGTCCGAGGAGGGATGCAGTTCGTTTCGGCCGTATCCCCCGACTGCAATCAGGCTGCAGCAGTTGGGGTTTGATTCAGGGGTCTGCACAGAATGCCAGATATTGATCAGTAACTGATCGATGAACCAGGTCCAGAGCGTAATGATGTTGGTGCTGGAGGCCCCGTCAGACTGGGCGCGGTGCAGAATCTCTCTGGTCTCCTGCAGTATACGCTTTATTGCTAGATGCGGCTGCGGGTCGTCACTAAGAATGCTTGCAATTGTGGCTGCTGCAGGGAAATCCCTGCGTGACAGGCTTGCCCGCTTTTTCACACTAAACCTCTTCGCCTTCTCGCAGGGTCAGTATTTCATGTCCATCGGCAGTGACCAGGATCGTATGCTCCCATTGTGCAGATAACTTACGGTCCCGGGTGACAACCGACCAGCCATCGGGCAGCAGTTTCACATCCTTTTTACCTGCGTTGATCATCGGTTCAATGGTAAAAGTCATGCCTTCCTGCAATGTAACGCCTGACCCCGCTGTACCATAATGGAGGACCTGGGGCTCTTCGTGGAATTCCCGCCCTATGCCATGACCACAGTATTCACGGACAACAGAAAAACGACTTTTTTCTGCATGGGTCTGGATGGCATGACCGATATCACCAAGTTGTATACCGGGTTTAACCAGAGCTATACCTTTCAGCATGCACTCCCGGCTATTTTGTATCAGACGTTGGGCAAGCGTAGAAGCCTCGCCAACAGTAAACATCTGGCTGGTGTCACCATGAAATTCATCCTTGATAACGGTAATGTCGATATTAATAATATCGCCTTTTTTCAGTATACGGTCACCGGGTATACCATGACATACCTGATGGTTGAGCGAGGTGCAGATGGATTTTGGAAAACCGTGATAGTTCAACGGCGCAGGGATGGCATCCTGTTCCTCGACGATATATTTGTGGCAGATTGCGTCCAGCTCATCTGTGCTGACCCCGGCTTTGACATAAGGTTCAATCATTTCCAGGACCTGTGCTGCAAGTCGTCCGGCAACCCGCATTTTTTCTATTTCATCCGCCGTCTTGATAGAAATGCTCATTGATAATTCCAGTAAGTTCTTTTTCAGCGGGGCATTATAACCGGACTCGGG
>JAUWVE010000261.1 GCA_030617565.1 Gammaproteobacteria bacterium
AGTGGTACAGGAAAACTATACCGCAAACCTGACAATACTGCTTAAGCAGGGCCAACTGGATGTCATTATCATCTCTTACCCGTATGAAGAGCCGGGCATAGAAACGCTGCCCTTATATGATGAGCCGTTTGTTATCGTAGTCCCATCGGCACATCCCTGGGCGGTCAAAAAAACCATATCGCGCGAAATCTTGCCTGAGGAAAATATCATGTTGTTGGGCGCGGGTAACTGTTTCCGTGACCAGGTGCTTGATTTCTGTCCGGATTGTTTGCAGGCCTCACAAAAAGATATCGGTCTGCAGCAGACCCTGGAAGGCAGTTCACTTGAAACCATTCGGCATATGGTGATGAGTGGCATTGGCATTTCTATTTTTCCAGCGACAGCTGCCGGTGCCCATGAATATTCGCATCGCCTGCTTGCAGTCAAGCGTCTGACGGGTAAACAACCCCTGCGCCGGGTTGCCCTGGCCTGGCGCAAAAGCTTTCCCCGTCGCCAGGCCATAGAAACGCTGACTACCGCCATCCGGCAGCTGGAACTTTCCAGCGTGAAGATGCTGCAGGATTCACCTGAACAATGATTTTGCAGACACTTCTATTGATTTAATCAATCAATACATTTGTTACATTCAATTGGAACAATTTACCAGTTTTTTTTATTATACTTTGCAGCGGATAAAACCGTTGGATTAATCCAAAACTAAAACATTTGAAAAGGAGTTAATAATGTCACTAAAAGGCAGCAAAACCGAACAGAACCTGAAAGATGCCTTCGCCGGCGAATCACAGGCCAACCGCCGCTACCTGTACTTCGCTGCAAAAGCAGACGTAGAGGGATATAACGATGTTGCAACCGTCTTTCGTTCAACTGCAGAAGGTGAAACAGGCCATGCCCATGGTCATCTGGAATATCTTGAAGAAACCGGTGATCCGGCTACAGGCCTGCCAATTGGCGGTACTTCCGATAACCTGAAGGCATCAATTGCTGGTGAAACTCATGAATACACCGATATGTATCCGGGTATGGCAAAAGATGCGCGCGATGAAGGTTTCGATGAAATTGCAGACTGGATGGAAACTCTGGGTAAGGCGGAACGTTCGCATGCCAACCGTTTCCAGAAAGCCCTCGATACGCTTGATGACTGATCAATAAGTTTATCGATAAAAGGGAGGGCATGGTGCCCTCCCTTTTAACAATCATACAAGGACAGACTAATGGCAACAGCACAGAAAGAAGGAAACCTTCAGGCACCCACCCGACATCCTGTTAACTGGAAGGATCCGGATTTCTTTAACGAAGATGCCCTGTATAAAGAGCTTGAGCGTGTTTACGACCACTGCCATGGATGCCGCCGCTGCGTCAGTCTTTGCCAGTCTTTTCCTGTGTTGTTTGACCTCGTTGATGAATCCCCAACGCTGGAAGTGGACGGCATCGATAAAAAAGATTATATGAAGGTCGTTGATCAGTGCTACCTCTGTGACCTTTGCTACATGACCAAATGCCCCTATACGCCGCCGCATGAATGGAATATTGATTTTCCGCACCTGATGTTGCGCGCCAAGGCAGTAAAATTTAAAAA
>JAUWVE010000121.1 GCA_030617565.1 Gammaproteobacteria bacterium
TCGCTGGAGTTATAGTGCAGGGTGGTGTGAAGCGGGTTGTCGCGACTGTAGCCGGCTTTATTGTAGAGTTGTTTAGCCAGTTTCAGGTTTTGATCCATACTTACAGTAGATTTTTCGGAATGGGACACAATTCCGGGTGGCAGCCACCGGTCGGCTGGAAGTTCACCATTTCCCAGAATTTTTTCCGTAATAATATTTCTGTCTATGGCCAGCGACAGGGCACGACGCAAATCAGTGTTTCCTTTGAATGGCTGGCGAGTCAGGTTGAAGCCGTAATAATAGGTACCGAGGTAAGGGCTGATGAAGGCCTCGCCCGGCAGATTTTTTTTGATCCAGCGAAGTTTGTTCGGCGGTATAGTATCTGTCCAGTCAAATTCACCGGCGCGGTAACGACTGAACTCGGTATTGCTGGAGTCTATCGGGTAATAGATCACCTGATTAAAAAATGTTTTGTCATTATCGTAATATGCCAGGTTTCGTTTAAGCAGCAGTTTTTCGTATGGGACCCATTGCTGCAGGATCCACGCACCATTTGAAATCAGTTTGCCGGCACTGAAGGCCTTATCCTTTTCTTTAATTAAAGAGGTCGCATAAACAGGAAAAGCAATCGGGTGGCTTAATATTTGTAGAAACCAGGGGGCAGGCTGCTCAAGTCTTATGATCAGGCTGTGTGCATCTGGCATTTCAACACCCAGTGTTTCTACTGGCTGGCTACCGTTCATGATCTCACGCGCATTTTTTATTGGCAGAAGCAGGCTTGCCATTGGTGCTGCCGTATCAGGATCCACTGCACGCCGCAGGGAGAATACAAAATCAGCTGCGCTCAGAGCTTCACCATTTGACCAGGTCAGACAGTCGCGCAGCTGAAAACTGTAGCTTAGTCCATCTTCACTGATTGACCATTTCTCAGCCGCACCGGGGATAAATTTTCCTGCTGCATCTTCTGTCACCAGTCCCTCAAACAGATCGCGCAGGATATTACCGCTGGAGACATCTTCAGATTGATGCGGGTCGAGCGTAACGGGTTCGGTGCTATTGCCGCGATGGAATATCTCCGCCGACTTAGTATTGCTGGCAAACGCAGGTGCTGCGGCAAGGCTAAGCAGAAAGATTGATAAACATAATAATGATTGTAGGTGCGAATTCATTCGCACAAGAACGTTGACGACACCAATGATTTGACTATCTGAATTCTTTGTCCGAATGAATTCGGACCTACAGGGTTCTGTTATTAAGTTTGATGATTCAAAGCAGCGCCTCATTTTTTTACCTGTTCTGCTACACATGCCAGGTAGTCCTGCTCAAGGTTACTCGATTCATGTCTCTGTGCTTTCCATATCGCCTCGGCCAGGCATTCAAGCAGGACATGCAGCGCATCATGTTTGTCCCGGTTTTGCTGCAGTGTCTGGAAGTGCTGACGGATGCCTGCCGGATTATCCATCGATAGCTGTTCTTCGATGGTCATGTGCAGGCTCATGTGCAGGAAAGGGTTGCCCTGACCCTGCTCGGGCGGGAAATCAAAGTCCAGGTATTTATCCTGGTTTTCCAGTATTGAATGATATTCGGGGTGCAACAGGATGATGTCTATCAGCAAAGGTTCGACTCCCTGCAGAGGCCGGGATTGCTTATATTTTTCCCAGGTGCTAAAGAATACCTGCCGCATGCTGCCGCGGTCTTTGCTGTAGAGACTCAAGATTTATCCACTTTTAATCAGCTGTTATTTATTTTAAACAATCCCAGGCTGGTCGAGTACTGATAGGTATAGTTGCCGTTTTTCAATGGCCCGATTTCACCATTGCCATAGAAGCCGATAAATGGCATGCCGGGATTCGTTTCCCTCAGTATTTCAATATCTCTGTCGCAGCCTCCGTAGAATGAAGGGCCACGTCCGAGGCAGGGGAACATTAAGCCGAAATCCGGTTTATCATGCAGTTTTTTTGTCGCGCTATCGATAGCCTTCTTCATGCCAATTTCGGCCGCATAGGTATCGCGAATTGCCAGGAACAGATGTTCGCCCGGCTGGAGTTCTGAGGTCAGGGTGATTGAATGACTTTCCTGATTGGCAGAGATGATGTGGTCGAGGTGGAAGCGGCCTTCGCTTATGGCGCTATCTGTCTGGCCAAAGGTAACACCACCCAGCAGCAGGTGCAGTGGCAGCTCGCTCTTTTTCATCGAAGACGGCAAAGCATCGAGCAGCACATCCAGTGCCGGTGAGTCTTCAATGCTGACAACATCAAGACCCTCAGCCGCAGCAATGACGCGTGGCTCAGTCAGTGTTTTAAAGCTTTGGGCGACAGCAAAGCCTGCCTCGACATTGTTGATTGCCAGCTCTACACTGTTATTTGATTTTATCCGGGCGCCCTGCCAGTGTTTGTAATTTCCCTGTCCCAGAGGGTCTGATGCAATGGCACCAATATGTGGTATCTCATCATGCAGCCAGTTCGGGTCGAAGTCCTGTGGTGTGCCAAAGGATAGAAAGGCTTTCGCTGTGTCTGAGGTTCGTGGAGAGATTGCTGTGCCTTTACCAAAAACCATGGCAGCGATACCGGGGCTGTCGAGTATCCAGTCATGGTCTGTCAATATGCCATAACCGATGCAACCTGAAACCTGCAGACAGCCAGCAGTGCGGGCGGCAAGACGAACGGCTGCTTCAGCATCATTGGAAAACTCCGGTGTCATAAATAACAGCACACTCTCGGCCTGCGTAATGTCGGCTTTTTCTAACGCAATTCTAACGGCCCTGGCAGCATGCTCAATGATGGGGTGTGTGCCGTAACTGAGGCCGGTTGCTATGGGTGTGCTCATGTTTCTGTTTTTGCTCTGTATTCACATAGGTCATGAATTATACAGCTGCCACAGCGTGGTTTACGTGCAATGCAGGTATAACGTCCATGCAGGATAAGCCAGTGATGGGCATCCTGTTTATACTGGTCAGGCACCAGCCGCAGCAGTCTGTCCTCGACTTCACGTACAGTCCTGCCCTTTGCAATTCCGCTGCGGTTGGCAATGCGATATATGTGTGTATCAACGGCAATGGTCGGTTTACCAAAGGCTGTATTTAGCACTACATTGGCCGTTTTTCGACCAACACCGGGCAATGCTTCGAGTTCCTCTCTTGTTGACGGCACCTGTCCCCCGTACTCATCGACAAGAATAGCACAGGTTTTGATGATATTTTCTGCCTTGGTGTTGTATAAACCAATTGTCCGTATGTACTCTTTCAGTCCAGCTATGCCCAGATCAAGTATGGCCCGCGGTGTATTTGCAACAGGATAGAGCTTTGCCGTGGCTTTGTTGACACCGACATCTGTGGCCTGGGCAGACAGGATGACTGAGATCAGCAGCTCAAACGGGGAAGTATATCTGAGTTCAGTTTGCGGGTTGGGGTTCTCATTTTTCAGCAACTCGAAGATCTGAATACGCTTGTCCCGGTTCATGGTGTTTCAGGATTTTCTGCCATGGTACTTAGAGGAATGTGGCTAGTTTTACGTGTACGCATTTTCTGGTCGATAATATTTTTCAGCGCTAGCAGAAAGCCGAGACCGATAAATGCGCCGGGTGGCAGGGCAGCGAGTAGAAAGCCGTCATAGTTTTCAAATAAAGTAATTGTTGTTGCCCAGTCGCCAAGCATGATACTGGCATCTGCAAACAGGGTGCCCTGGGCCAGGACTTCACGCATCACACCCAGCGCTACCAGGACGCCGGTGAATCCCAGCCCCATACTGATGCCATCTATAACTGATGGCAAGGGATTATTTTTTGATGCAAAGCCTTCTGCCCGGCCAATGATGGCGCAGTTGGTCACTATCAGTGGCACGAAAATTCCGAGTACGGTATACAGGTTGTACAGATAGGCATGCATCAGATGCTCAACGATGGTGACAAAACCGGCGATGATTAAAACAAAGATAGGGATGCGAATTTCGTTCGGTATGTATTGTCGTAACAGAGAAACAGCCAGGTTTGATGCGATTAGCACCAGCATGGTAGCAACACCGAGGGCCATCGCATTGATGACAGTACCTGAAACGGCAAGCAGGGGACACAGTCCCAGCACCTGGGCCAGCGCCGGGTTATTGTTCCACAGCCCATCCTGGACAATTTTAGAGTAGTCTGTGCTTATTAACTCAGGATTATTCATCGAAAAATACTCCGGGTTCAGCTTCAGCATATATCAAAGCCTTGTGGATCGCCTTGACGATTTTACGCGGTGTAATCGTCGCGCCGGTAAACTGATCAAACACACCACCATCTTTTTTAACTTTCCAGTCTTCATGGGACGGGTTATCTACGCTTTTACCGGGGAACAGCTGCAACCAGTCGCTGCGTCGGCTTTCGATACGGTCTCCGAGGCCGGGTGTTTCCAGATGGCTAACCACTCGTACACCGAGGATATTGCCCTGTCGGTCAATCGCGAGCAGCAGATTGATTGGGCCGCTGTAACCATCAGGTGCTGTTACCGGGAAGGCTACGGCAAAGATTTCACCCTGCTTACGTGCACGATAGATCAGGCTGTCTTTTTTTAGTCCAAGTTCTTTGTTGGCTGACAGGCTTCGGGTGTCCTCGACAATATCGTTATCGTGGCTGTCTTCTGGAATTATGCTGTTGATTGCCAGCAGCAGGGCCTGGTATTCACTTTCCTCAATGGCGTCATGAGTGAAATGATAAACCAGTGTCACCAGGCCGATGACAATGATACCAGCGAGACCCAGCAGTAATCCAGAGCGGCTTATGATACCTGGCTTCATGGATTAGGCTCTTTTGGGCTTTTGTAGCCGGTGATGCGCGGCTGGCTGAAGTGATCTATCAGAGGGGCAGAGAGATTCATCAGTAGCACGGCGAAGGCTACGCCGTCAGGGTATCCACCCCAGCTGCGAATGATGTAAATCAGCAGGCCACAGCCGGCACCGAATATCAGTCGACCGACAGGCGTGGTGCTGGCGGTAACC
>JAUWVE010000016.1 GCA_030617565.1 Gammaproteobacteria bacterium
CTGTTGCTGTCAGCAGACATGATAAGAACCAGGCCATCTTTTTTGAATTTACATGGTTCATCAAGCAACCCGCATGCAGACACCTTATCCAGCTCAAAGGCTTCGATCTTCTTTGCCTGAGCAGCCCGATATTCTTCTTCCTTTGCCGTCTGGTAATGGTCGGCAACTATATAGCCTCCGATCAAAAGAAAGGGTGCGATAATTGTTGCGGCTTTCATGTGTGGCGTCATTTCTTGCCTTTTAATCCATAAATAAAATAATTTAACAGCGCTATCTAACCGCAAAGACGCTAAGGACGCAAAGGTTTTTGTTTAGAGTTTTAATACCATGCAATGGAAGAAGAATAATGGCTTATTTTGTAGAGTTCTCCTGTTTTTGCAAAAAGATTATTAAAATTTTGCGTCCTTAGCGTCTTTGCAGTTAAAACTTTTAAACACAAAAAAAGCCCCCGCAGCATATACTGCGAGAGCTTCTTTTTTCGGCCTTAAATATTAATGGCCTGTTGTAGCACTGCCCGCACCGGCCGGGACACGGATGTCTTCTACCAGATGCTGGATGTGGTCAGGTGGCGGTGCTGTCATCTTTGATACTATGATGGCTACGGCGAAGTTGACCGCTGCACCTATTGCACCGAAGGCATTCGGTGAAATACCGAAGAACCAGTTTGCACTCATGTCGCCAAGGTAACTGGTGCCCGGAATGAACATAATGCCTTTATGCTGGAAGACATAGAGCATGGTGACACTGATGCCTGCAATCATCCCCCAGGTGGCGCCGGCACGGTTCATCTTTTTGTTAAAGATGCCCATCATCAGAGCAGGAAAGATTGATGACGCCGCCAGGCCAAATGCAATCGCCACGGTTCCTGCTGCAAAATCCGGAGGGTGAATGCCAAAATAACCCGCCATGGCGATGGCACCAGCCATTGCTATACGGCCTGCCATCAGTTCATTCTTCTCTGAGATAGATGGCGCGAAGATACCCTTCAGCAGATCATGAGAGATCGATGAGGCAATAGCCAACAGCAATCCTGCTGCCGTAGTAAGTGCGGCGGCTAGACCGCCGGCCACATCCAGGGCAATTACCCAGTCCGGTAGCCTGGCAATTTCAGGATTGGCCAGAACCATGATGTCCCGGTCGACCTTAACCATTTCATTGCCTTTCCATCCGAATGATTCCGCTTTAGAGGCGAATGCTTCACTCTTGTCGTTGTAATACTGGATACGGCCATCAGCATTCTTGTCTTCATACTTCAGGAGGCCGGTAGTTTCCCAGTTTTTGAACCATTGTGGGCGTTCTTCATAGGCAAGGTTGCCTTCAGGACTGCCTACTTCACCAGTCTGGATAGTCTCCATCAGGTTGAGGCGAGCCATTGCGCCGACAGCTGGAGCAGTCGTATAGAGTATTGCAATAAAGACCAGCGCCCAGCCTGCTGTAGCTCTGGCATCTCTTACTTTTGGTACAGTAAAGAAACGCATGATGACATGAGGCAGACCAGCAGTACCGATCATCAGTGTCAGGGTATAGACAAACATATTAAGCTTGCTTCCCATTACCTGAGTCGTGTATTGCTTGAACCCCAGGTCAGTCACGACCAAATCAAGCTTATCCAGCATCGACAGAGATGACCCTGTCATATCGGCACCCAGGCCAAGTTGCGGCAGGGCCACACCGGTAAGATGCATGGAGATAAAAATTGCCGGTACGGTATAGGCAAAGATAAGAATGACGTACTGCGCAATTTGCGTATAGGTAATGCCTTTCATTCCACCCATTACTGAGTAAATAAAGACAACGCCCATGCCTGCGTACAGTCCGGTATTGTAATCCACTTCAAGGAATCGGGAAAAAGCGACACCAATACCTTTCATCTGCCCGATAACATAGGTAATAGATGCGAGGATCAAGCAGATTACGGCAACAATACGTGCTGTTCTTGAGTAATAGCGCTCACCGATAAATTCCGGTACGGTAAATTTTCCGAATTTACGCAGATACGGCGCCAGCAGCATTGCCAGCAAGACATAGCCGCCTGTCCAGCCCATCAAAAAGACGGATGCGCCGTAACCATTAAAGGCTATCAGGCCGGCCATGGATATGAAGGAAGCGGCTGACATCCAGTCCGCTGCCGTTGCCATACCATTGGCGACAGGATGCACCCCCTTGCCTGCAACATAGAAATCACCGGTGGTTCTTGCTCTGGCCCAGAAGGCAATCCCGATATACAGTGAAAATGAGAGTCCGACCGCTAAATAGGTCATAGTTTGAAGATCCATAATGCCCCCTTAATCTTCGTGTACGTTGAATTTTCGATCGAGCTTATTCATGCGCCAGGCATAAAAGAAGATCAAAAATACAAATGTGTATATCGAGCCCTGTTGTGCAAACCAGAAACCAAGTTTATAACCGCCCAGGCTGATGCTGTTTAGTTGCTCTACAAGTATTATTCCAAAGCCAAATGACACGATGAACCAAACAACCAGACACCCGGCGACCAGGCGTATATTCGCCTTCCAGTAAGCCTCTCTATCACTCATAATGGGATACCTCTGTTTATTTATGTAAAGGATTGTTATTTTATTCCTGCCGACGCAGGATCGATTGATTATAGCTATTTATATATAAATAACAATTACTAATGAGTATATTATTAGAGCTAAAACTCGTCATGAAAAAGCTGAATTTACCGGACTATAACCCTCAATTTAGCCCTTCACTTGACACAATTAATAGGCATAATAGGCAGGCGTAGCCTGTTATGATGCAATAATTTTTCTTATGCATGCTTATTTTTGTATATAAAAACTGGACAAATCAATATGAGCGTCAGGGACATCCTGAAGAAACTCGTTCCCCTTAACACACTGAGTGATTCAGGTCTGGATGAGGTGATAGCCGCTACACAAATCGATCAGACAGATAAAGATATCGTTCTATTCAGCGAAGGTGAGGATGACGGCTATGCCGTTTATCTTTTACAGGGAGAAGTCGTACTCACTTCGGGGAACCAGTCCGAGCCACGTATAATTCGATCCAGCACTGATGCCTCCCTGTATGCGATTGCACAACTAAAGCCACGCCAGATGACAGGCACGACTACCAGGGCTTCAACCATTGCGCGCATCGATCAAAATCTCCTCGATCACATTGTCACTATGGATGAAGTCAGCGGTATTGAAGTCACCGAGATGGATGCCGATGAAGATGTGAACTGGGTATTTAAAATTCTCTCCTCAAGCACATTCAGCAAACTACCTCCCGCGAATGCAAACCAGATGCTGGCTCGCATGGAGAAGGTGCCGGTTAAAGCTAACCAGGTAATCATTACCCAGGATGAGCCTGGTGATTATTACTACCTTATTCGGCAGGGCATCGCCTATGTCGCAAAAAAGAATAATCTTAGAAAGACCGATATCGTCAATGAATTATCTATCGGCGACCAATTTGGTGAGGAAGCCCTGCTGTCGGACGCTCCACGCAATGCTACAGTGGTAATGAAAACAGATGGCATATTAATGAGACTTGGCCGTGAGGATTTTAATGGACTTCTCAAAGAACCCATGTTGCGCTGGGTGAACCAGACTGCAGCCGATATACTAATTGGGAAAGGAGCCGGTATCCTGGATGTACGGACGGTAGATGAATACAGAAGTGGAGCAATAAATCACAGCCTGAATGTCCCGCTGAGTCAGATCCGAAAATTTTCTGAGAGCTTGGATCGTACTCGAAAATATGTGATTTACTGCCAGACTGGCAGCCGCAGTTCTGTTGCAGCTTTCATGCTGAATCAACGCGGTTTTAGTACTGTGGCATTGAAGGGTGGGTTGATGGCGCTTACTCTGATACCTCAGGAAGGGTTTTAAGTTTTAAGGCAAAGATTTTCGCCGCGAGGGCGCGCCTCCCACAATATTCGATAAACAGCGGATTATTGGCTTTGTTGTGGGAGGCGCGCCCTCGCGGCGAAAGAGGATAAAGAAAGCAGGAAATAAATGAAAAAAATCATCATCTGCTGATCAGCACTGCGTCCAGGTTTTTATTTTTATCTTTTGTCTTTGATCTCCTATCCCCTTTTGTTTGTCGAACCTTGCGCCAGCACAAAAAATCACTCCGCCACATTAAAAAATGCCTTCTTACTCATCGATCCCATATGAAAATCACCCAACAGGATATGTTCATTGATATCACGTGCATGGACTGCCCAGCTATAATAGCCTCCAGGCAGTAATTTTCCTTCGGGGATCTTT
This sequence comes from Gammaproteobacteria bacterium, assembly GCA_030617565.1. GTDB lineage: Bacteria > Pseudomonadota > Gammaproteobacteria > BMS3Bbin11 > BMS3Bbin11 > BMS3Bbin11. The sequence goes on from JAUWVE010000016.1 coordinate 4,245, forward strand.
ATACTGTTCTCACTAATCAGTTTTGTCCTGAATACCAGTTCACCTGTCCATTCGTCTCTGATGAAAGCCCTGTAGTAACCGGCACCTGGCACCTTGCTCCAGGTCAGGGTGACCGGTAATGGAAAGGCGCTATCTTCAGATGATGGAACCATATCAGAAACACGATTTATTCGGGTTAACAGCACATAGTCTCTGGCTAAATACTCCTTACCATCAGTAGTTTTGACTTTTATCGTATACCAGCCAGTCCTTGCGCTGTCCGACATATCCAGGTCAACCATATAAACCCGCTTTTCCGGTTTCCCCTTACGCTGAAGCTGTATAAATCTACTTTTATCTAACGTCGCAAGTGATGATCCTGAAGGATCAAAAACTTCCATTTCAGTTACTTCATTAAACTTTTCAGTAGAAAAAAGTATTTTGAAAAAGTGCTGGCGCTCTGGCCAGTTACAAATGTGTATATCAAAAAAGCCAACGGCCGTATAGTGTGGATCGCGATCGAGCACCGGTGCATCATCAGCGTGTAAAGACAATGCAGCTAAAATAAGAATGAAATATAAAACAGTTGAAAATAAGCCTGGAGTAGAGCTTGATCGCAGCATGACTGGTCTAATACTTTTGTCCAACATTTTTCAGGTTAGCTTTTCTTAAACGTAAGCTCAGGCCTTTCAGCAGACCTATACTCAGCTCCGGATAATTTATAATTAAACCCCGTAATCGGGATTTTTCCAGTGACAGTATCAATGAATCTTCAAGTACATGTGCTGTCGCAGAGCGCGGCAGTTCATCCAGCAGGTTCATTTCCCCAAAACATTCACCTGGATTCAGCTCAGCAACAAACTCTCTGGATGCCAGGTCAGGGCTTAAAGAAATCCCAATTCGCCCACTCTGCAGGATATACATATGTTCGCCAAATTCATTGATATCAAAAACCCGGTCGCCGGCAAAGTAATTTTCTTCATCAAGCATCTTCGCCACTACTCTGAGGTCTTCGGTTGGGACTTCCGAAAACATCGCGGACTGTTTCAATAATAGTATTCGTTCAAACAGGTCAGGCATAGTATTTGCTACTCAATGTTGAGTTAAGAGCACCTAGGATAATTCATGAATAAGCATCTTGAGTCAAAAATATCCAACAGCTTCGTTGCTAAGCTCTTGCAATAGAACTACTAATACAAGGGCTCAGCGCCTTGCTTTTGAACATTTTTGAATCACAATCTGACATATCCAGAATTATTCAAGGTGCTCTTATGATAGGTAACGCACTCGTTCAACCATGGATCAGCACCTTCGGCTATCCACTCCAGCACATCATCAATAGATTTAAAATTTTCTTCTTTATTTGACGATTTTTTCACACCAACATCATCAAATACCTGCAGCAGTAATGAGGTTAATTTACCGTGGCTAATCATCGACAACAATTCGCAGGCATGAGCAAAATGGCGTTTATCCCGGCTTTTCAGACCAGCCCTGATGACTTCAATATCGCTATCATGCGGTGAAGATTGTAAAGCCAGCAGCGCGAGATCAATCAGGTCATGCGTGCGTTCTTCAATTGCATGACACAATAGCATGATGCCCGGTGTTAAATGGCTTTCCTGTTTTTCCAGGAACTTAACAGCTTTATGCATAGCTACAGCATTCTCAGCCATCGCCAATGAGACATGGAACATTTGCTCAGCTGAAGCGCCATACTCAATCAGGCAATCAATCATTGCCTCTCTGGCACGTGGAGATCCAAACTGTTGCTCAATCAACTGGTTGATCAGCCACTGCTGTGGGTCACTAAAGCGGACGGCCATGCTCTTTATTGCCGCTTCACGCACAGCCGGGTAATGATCTTCAATAGCGAAATCCAGCAGCTTTTCACGCTTGTCATACGAAAGGAAATGTGAGGCTTTTACAGACTCCTTTCGCACCTTCCAGCTTTTATTCCCGGATAGTTTGATCACGCTGGCCTCGGCTGCCTTGAATGCATCGGTCGGCCAATTGACCAACAGCTTTAATGCCATTATCTGCACACGACTAACCGGCTGGTCCAGCATTTGGACTATTACTTGCTGAATTGCACTAAAGACGGGTTCATTTAGATAGACACTTTCCATACCCTGTACCACCAATTCGATTCCTGGTATATAAAATTCAGGACGCGGGTCACTGAGCAAGGCCATCCATTCATCAATTGCCTGCTGGCTTAACTCCGGTACAGGATATATCAATGCACCCAGGATACCCGCAGCGCGTAATCGAGGCTGCTCATTACCCAGCAGACTTTCGACCTTTTGCCTTGCAATAACATCACCCGATACAAACAGGGCTTTATACAAGGTGGAATCAAGGTGGGCATCCCCCTTACCGATTTCTCTACGCAGCTGGTCCCGTAATTTTTCTGACTCAAGGGGCTGTAGCAGTCGGATCATCTGATCTTTTGCCATAACAGAGGCTCTCTGCATACGTTGCGGCAAGAGACTGGCTGCCCGCTCTGGATTTGCCTTGCTCAACACATTCGCGTATGCAATCGAGATTTCTTCATCTTCCTGCAGCACACCCTGCTCAATGTCTTTCATTATAGAATCGTCCGTACTATCAAGCATTCCCTGTATTTGATGCTCCGGCACAAATAAGCTTTTTTTCAAATTATTTACAATTTCAGCAGCATAGGCCCTGTTCATCTTGCGATTGAACCAGAAATAGAACAGTGCCGCCAGCATGCCTGGAAACAGGAACAGGGAAGGGTTTTCAGACTTTTGAGCTAACCACAAAAATATGTCGGCGGTGGCCAGTGCCAGGGGCAATACAACCACTATCGACATCGCCCTGGCCCTGCCCTGTATCTGCATCGGCAAGGCATCCATGAAGATATTTCTTACCGGCCTGCGAAAGGCCGGCATGATGGCATCCTTGTTAAAACTGCCTATCAGTGCAAGAGGCAGAGTAAAACTGAACATTAGTCCCAGGTAGACCATGAAGCTGGTGGCAGGATAGACAAGGTTTACTTTCTTCACGCCAAAGCGTCGAATCACGCGGTTTGAAATGAAAACCTGTATAAGCAATGCCAGTGCACTGGTTGTGGCTGTCAACAGACCAAAGAATGAACCAAGTGCCTCTTCAGTTTCAAAAGTGTTTGTATAGATACGGTTCAGTGTGTAACAAAGTACGTAGGTTGATATCACCATGAAAAACAGCGCAAATGATGACATCTTTAATAATTGAGATGTCTTCATGAATTTCAAACCCTGTGAGACCTGATTAATAGATTGCTGCAGCCTGGACCTCTCCTTGCGCCCTGCTCGAAAATATGGCGAGACACCTTTTTTGCTGTGCCAGACTGTTATTATGGCTAAGCTAAGCATCAATAGTAATACCCAGACCAGCAGCATGTTCTGAACACCAAGGACCCGTGACATGCTGGCCAGAAAAAGCCCGCCTATGATCACACCTACCTGACTGCCGGCAAGAATTATGGGCATTAAGCGTTTGGATTGGGTCTGCACCAGATTTTGCCCCAGATAGAGCGCGCTGTGCACGAGAAACAGTTCGGATGCTATTTCATATAGTAAAAAAAATGCCGGATAGACCATGTCACTGACACCCAGACGCATCATCAGCCAGTTACCCAGCAACAAGGCAATCATGACGGTGAAAATGATTTTAAAAAACCGCTCAGACGGAAGTGCATCAACGAAGGCGGCATACATCACACTGACTGCACTTAACAGGACACCAACCAGGACGAACATCACGGGCAGATATTCTATGCCGTATCGCTTGAAAAACAGTGCGTCAGCTGTGCCACGGCCTAATGCTATTCCGGCACCCATCAAAATGAACACCATCAGCAAATAACCGAGCTGACGCCGTTCATCTTTGTGGACCAGCATTAAATCGGAAATACGATCAAGCATAGTGATCCCTACCCCTGAGCGGATATTTATCGATGCAGATTATCATTCTCCCTTGGTGTTGCTTTGGTACATAACTATTCAGGTACCCTTATTATTCGACACGTAGGCACTTTATATGAGTTATTTCTCTTTGAGTATAACTTAGCGTGAGTTTTCCATCCCTTATTTATTCTTTTCCATAAAACCCGACACAAACTACACCATAACGAAATAATTTTCCGAATTTGCTATCCTACTGCCATGAATTCTCATCAGATATGATATAAACAACAGTAACGATGAAGAGTTTATCGTTGAGGTAACTCCAGATAGTTATCCACAACTCCCAACAATCCGATACTCAAGGAGATCTTTGTTATGAAAAGACTTACTCGTTTCTTTGCAGCAGCGCTGATTGTCAGTGGCTTATCACTGGCACCAGTCGCTGATTCTGAAGCATGGTTTAATATGGGCGGGCCATGGAACAATGGTTCCGGCTGGGGTGGTGGTAATCCCTGGAACAGCGGCTGGGGTGGTGGCAATCCCTGGAACAGCGGCTGGGGTGGTGGCAACCCGTGGAACAGCGGCTGGGGCGGCGGCAACCCGTGGGGCGGCGGTCCTGGCGGCTGGGGCGGTAATCGCTACTATGGCGGCCAGCCTAACTATGGCGGCCAGCCTAACTATGGTGGCCAACCTTACTATGGCGGCCAACCTAACTATGGCGGCCAACCTAACTATGGCGGTGGTGACCCGTATTATGGCGGTCAGCCATACTACGGCGGCGGCGCGGTAGATGCTCCAGCACCGGCTCCAGGTCAGTACCCGGAAGTCACACCTGTCGATTAGTTTTTACAAGCAGGAATAAAAAAGGGCCGCATTCAGCGGCCCTTTTTGTTTTCAAGTAACTTTTCGCTGCGAGGGCGCGTCTCCCACAAAAACCTGTAAACAATGAATGTATTGGTATTATTGTGGGAGGCGCGCCCTCGCGGCGAATAAGGCTGGAGAAAGAAAGTAACTGGAATTTGCTTTGAACTAGATGAAATCCTCAGCGTGAGCCCATGAGTGTCATAAAGGATATACTGGGTGCGGTTTTTTCTCTTCATAGTAGGGCATCATTCGTGGAACAAGGGCATCAAGAGCTTCGATACGTTTTCCGGATGATGGATGGGTACTAAAAAAGTCGTATGAGGAGCCGCCGGATTCCTTGCTCATCTTCTGCCACAGAGTAACAGCTGCACGGGGGTCATATCCCGCACGGGCTGCCAGTTCCAACCCTATCTGGTCAGCCTCAGTTTCTGCAGTCCGGCTGTTTGGCAATGTTATAGCAACTATTGCCGCCGTAGATGCACCCATAGCAACAGCACGACTATCTGTTGCCACAGCAATAACTAAAGCCCCTAACGAAGTCGCCATTGCCACGGACATTTTTTCAGCAGTGTGTTTAGCCAGTGCGTGTGAAATTTCATGTGCCAGCACCTGCGCCAGCTCATCATCAGTAGGCTGAATTTTTTCTATTAGCCCGGTATAAAGAGCCATACGGCCACCGGCCATGGACCAGGCATTAACCGTCTTCGGGTCATCGATAACCTGCATGCTCCACTGCCAGCTCCGGGTATCCGGCCGCATAATGAGTGCCTCATAGATCAGCCGTCCGGTTATCCGTTTAACCCGGTTTATCAGGGCCTTGTCGTGTGATATCTGGCCCTTTTTCTCATAGTCATTCATTGTTTGCGCATACGCCTGTGCCGACTGCACAATCGCCGATTCTTCCGAAATTATTATTAGCTGATTTCTACCGGTCGGTGATGTCGCGCAGGCTGCCAGCAAAAATGGTATGAATATAATAAGGAACCGGCCAACTGGTTTCATCTGCTTGCTCCCTTAATTTCCTCAACCCTGACAAATATTTGTGATGCAAACGTCTGCTGTCGCCGGTAGCCTGACCCGATACCCCCCTGATGGGAGGATCCGGATTGGTCTATACCGCCAATTGCAATCCATTCGCCCAGTTTGCCGCGCGCAGACGTACTGATATTCGCAACAGCGAAATTCGGTCGCGACTGCCATCCCTGCGGTGGGTAGCGGCCATTAATTCTTAGATTATTGCGCTGTCGGCTGATTGAGTTTATTTCCAGAAATACTTCATCACCGTTCAGCCGTGGGATTGCATAAAAGCCGGTGACTGCAGGATAATAAGCCATATTGTCATAGCCATAGATACCGCCAGGACCGATGACGGTGCTGCGATTCCTGACTGGAATTTCTTCACCTGCCGATATATAGGCCTCACGCCCCTCAAGTACCTGCACCTGCTGGGTGATATTGCTTTGTTCGTTTTGACTGTTTGATTTCATCTTCACTGAAAGACCATCCTGTCCACCATGGTGCAGACCGGGAGCCCTGCCCCCTATGACAATCCCACCATTGTTGATTGACAGATTACCCGTCTGACCCTGAATAGAAGCTGAACCCTGGCGGGATGAGAGATCGTTTCCACGTTTAACACTGATCAGCAGGCGGGCAGGTGCCTTGTCCAGCGTCGCAAGCAGCTTTCGGACTTCTGCCATTTTTTGTGGTGTGGCGGTAACAACCAGCTGCCCCTGCAAGCCGCTTACAGAACCGGCAGGAGAGATCAGCGGACGTATTATCGAGGCCATTTCATTGATTGACCTGTATCCTAGCGGTATCACCTCGGTCACCATTTGCTGTGCCTGGACAGCGCTAAATACAGTAATATAAAATAGCAATAGAAGGAAAAATTGCTTCATGGCAGCATCACCTTGTGTGATGTAATGAATAATATGTGCATATCAGAGCCCCACACTAGTCTCCGGGCAATATTGATTCCATCGCCATCAGGTCATCCATCACTTCACGACGGCGGACGACATAAAACTCTTCTCCATCCACCATGATTTCGGGCGGCCGCGGGCGGCTATTGTAATTCGAGCTCATGCTAAAACCATAGGCACCGGATGAGCGGATCGCCAGCAAATCTCCTTCCTGCAGTGACAGTTCGCGCTGCTTCGCCAGGGTGTCGCCTGTTTCACATACCGGGCCGACTATATCCCAGGTTTTCGTGGCATCACTGTTGCGTGGTTCTACCGCTACGACTTCCTGCCAGGCATCATAAAGTGCCGGACGCATCAGGTCATTCATCGCCGCATCGACCACGGCAAAATGATGACCCGGTGTATTTTTCAGGTATTCAACCCGTGTCAATAGCACTCCGGCATTGCCGGCAATGGCACGGCCCGGCTCCAGTATCAGGGTCAATTCCGACATCTCTCTTTGTTGCAGACGCTCGCGTATGGCCTGCACATACTGTTCAGGTTCTGGCGGCTGTTCATCCTGGTAGGAAATCCCCAGCCCGCCACCAAGATCAAGATGCTTGAGGTTCACCCGTGCCTGCTTCAGCTTTTCAACTATATCAAGAACCCGGTCCAGCGCTTCAAGAACGGGTGACATGTCCGTTAACTGTGAGCCGATATGGCAATCAATACCCACCAGGTCCAGCATCGGGTATTCGCAATGCGCCATGGTATAAAGTTCATACGCCTCATCAGCAGGGATACCGAACTTGTTTTCTTTCAATCCGGTCGAAATATACGGATGTGTTTTTGGATCAACATCCGGGTTCACACGCAGAGAGATGGGTGCACGCACCCCCAATTGTCCGGCTATACCGGCGATACGCTCCAATTCGTCAGCAGACTCTACATTGAAACACTTGATACCGGCACGCAGGCCGGTACGAATTTCAGCACTGGTTTTCCCTACGCCCGAAAAAACGACTTTTTCAGAATCACCGCCGGCACGCAACACTCGCTCCAGTTCTCCACCCGATACAATATCAAAACCCGCGCCCAGTCGTGCCAGTACATTCAGGACTGCAAGATTGGAATTGGCCTTGATGGCATAACAAATCAGATGCGGTATGCCCTGCAACGCCTGTTCGAAGGCCTGATAATGGCGACTTAATGTTGCACGCGAATAAATATAGGCCGGGGTGCCGACACTGCGGGCTATTTCTGCAAGGGGTACTGATTCAGCGTGCAATTGTCCACGCTGATAGGTGAAATGATCCATTTTGCTAGCTAATCCTTATCCTACGGCTTAACTGCACTTTCTGTCTTTTCCGTTGTAGCCTCTTTATCAAGCTCATCACTTGCCTTCACCTCAGGCGCAGGTGCTTTTTCCAGATACAACGGGCCTTTCTGTCCACAGGCAGACAATAGAAACATGCTGATTAGTAGCAGCAAACCTGTAAAACGTATTTTCATCAGTAACTCCAGAATAGTAGAATGCACTAAAGAGCTTAGTATAACCTGTGAATCACCAACAACACCGGAAAAAAATGACAGAATCTACAAATAGCCAGGCATTCATTGAAACACTTGAGCAACTCGAAGAACTGCTGGACAACTGCGATACCGATATCGATTACGACACCGTCAGCGACATCCTGACCATCGAATTTGAAGACCGCAGCAAGATCATCATCAACTACCAGAGCGCCAACGGTCAACTATGGCTGGCCGCGCGCAGCGGCGGCTTTCATTATAATTATGATGCAGATACCGGCAGCTGGAAAAATGACCGCAACGGGGGAGATTTTTTTGACCAGTTATCAGCGCTCGCGACCGAACATGCGGGAGAGGACGTCGTTCTTAAACCGGCATAGGCTTTACGGTTTTAACGTAATTCGTAAACCGTAATACATAACTCCTGGTTATTCCCATTCCCCTTCCGGCTTCTCAATCTTACCGGGCGTCTCACACTTCGGGCATTCAATACTGCTTATCTCAGGATCGAGAATATCCACTTCCTCATGATAACAATGCACACACATGAGCGGTCTTTCACCACCCTGCCATACACTGCCGAGGGATTTGCAGTTCGAACAGGAATACATAAGCATTTCCATGCCCTGAAACTTGCTGGCCATGCCTACTGCCATTAGTTCAGTATCGTAGCCACATGAACTACAGATAAATTGTCGGAATTTTCCCAAGATCACTGTCCCTGGTTATTTTCAGAAAATGTTTCACGCACTCTTTTTATCGCGGCACGAACCTGATTTGGCGCAGTACCACCAATATGATCACGTGCGTTGACAGATCCTTCCAGTGTCAGCACATCAAACACATCATTATCTATCTCAGCACTGAATGATTTCAATTCATCGAGAGACATGTCTGACAGGTCATGTCCGGCTATCTCTGCGGCCTGCACTGCCTTACCGACGATTTCATGGGCATCGCGGAACGGAATATTTTTTCTGACCAGATAATCGGCAAGGTCGGTGGCCGTAGAAAAGCCCTGTTTGGCGGCCTGGTACATGACATCTGATCTGACTGTCAGTTGCGGGATCATTCCTGCAAACACGCGAACCGCCGCTGTTACCGTATCCAGGCTGTCGAACAGGGGTTCCTTGTCTTCCTGGTTATCACGATTGTAGGCCAATGGCTGTCCCTTCATGATCATCAACAGAGAAACAAGATTACCAATCACACGACCACTTTTCCCACGCGTCAGTTCGGCGACGTCCGGGTTCTTTTTCTGCGGCATAATGGAGGAACCGGTGCAATAGGCATCACTGATGTCAATAAACCCAAACTGCGCTGATGACCAGATTATAAGCTCCTCCGACATCCGCGATAGATGGATCATGATGACTGAAGCGGTGGACATAAATTCCATCGCAAAATCACGATCAGAAACGGCATCCAGCGAATTTTCTGCCGGCGCATCGAAACCAAGTAGTTCTGCTGTGTAATGACGATCTATCGGGAACGTTGTGCCGGCCAGTGCTGCAGCACCCAACGGCATACTGTTCATCCGTCGGCGGCAATCAGACAACCGACCCAGATCACGCCGCAGCATTTCCACCCAAGCCATCATATGATGCCCAAATGTCACCGGTTGCGCCACCTGCAGGTGGGTGAATCCCGGCATAATGGTGTCAGATTCCTTTTCAGCAAGATCCAGCAAGGCCATGATCAGCACCTTAATTTCAGTGCTAAGGGATTCTATCCCCTGGCGCAGATAAAGGCGTATATCTGTCGCTACCTGATCATTACGGGAGCGCCCTGTATGCAGTTTCTTGCCGATATCACCGATATTTTCTGTTAGGCGCGCCTCGATATTCATATGCACATCTTCCAGGGTGTGTGACCAGCTAAACTTATCCTGCTCGATATCTTCAAGAATCTGATCCAGCCCCTCGATGATGGTCCTGCTTTCTTCATCGGTCAGCACGCCCACCCTGGCTAGCATAGCAGCATGCGCCTTCGAGCCTTCGATATCGACTTTATACAAACGCTTATCGTAGGATACCGACTGCGTGTACTGCTCGACCAGCTGATCCGTCGCTGCAGTAAAACGACCCTTCCAGGGTTTTTCTTCCTTGCCCGCTTTTGTAACTGCCATATTTTTCATTCCTCACTAGAATATGCCGCATTATACCGATACAGCAGGTATCAATAAATCCATCAGATTTAAGGAGCCTCTGATTTAAGGAGCCTCTGATTAATTATGGCATGTCTCTGCGAGACATGAAGCGTGCAGCTACAAAGCGTGCTTCGCAGTGAATGGCCCGGTCCTTTACCAGAAGCACAATGCCGTAGATGTGCGCTTCAGGCCTCGCCCTACGGGGCTTACAGGCTGATCCACACTCTGCGTTGACACTTTTCACCAGGCCCAGGCATGCTTTCAAAGTATCGCCTTGATTGTGGATCAGCCTGTAAGCCAGAGATATGCCA
>JAUWVE010000008.1 GCA_030617565.1 Gammaproteobacteria bacterium
TGATCAATGAGGCTGCCCTGTTTGCTGCCAGAGCGAACTTGCGAACGGTTAAAATGGAACAGTTTGAGCTGGCCAAAGATAAGATCATCATGGGCGTGGAAAGACGTTCCATGATCATGCCCGAAGAAGAGCGGCGTAATACTGCCTACCATGAAGCCGGGCATGCAGTTGTTGCCAAGATGCTGCCCGGTACAGATCCTGTACACAAAGTGACCATCATCCCCCGCGGCAAAGCACTGGGCGTCACGATGCAGTTGCCTACAGAAGACAGGTATAGCCACACCCGCAGCTATCTGCTGTCTAATATCGCTGTGCTGATGGGTGGCCGTATCGGCGAAGAGATTTTTATGAACCAGATGACCACCGGTGCATCAAATGATTTTGAGCGCGCCACCGACATGGCCAGAAATATGGTCGTACGCTGGGGCATGAGTGACCTGATGGGGACTCGTGTTTACGGTGAAAATGAAAGCGAAATATTCCTTGGCAGAGACGTAACGACACATAAAAACCTTAGTAATGGGACCGCGGAACTGGTTGATAAGGAAATCCGTCGAATTGTTGATGAGCAATATGCGCGTGCTCGACAGATTATTGAAGAAAACAAAGATAAAGTGGAAGTCATGGCCAAAGCTTTGCTTGAATGGGAAACCATTGATGCAGAGCAGATAGATGCCATCATGGCAGGTGAGGATCCACAGCCACCGGCTGACGTATCTGACAAAAGTTCAGCTAATGGATCTGGAAAAGATGATTCCTCCAGTGGCAAGAGTGATAAAAAAGGCCCTGAGCCAAAAATGGATGAACCGGCAGGCGAACACTAAAGACAGGCATGTTGACTAAAGCCGATGGCTCTCCGCTCCTGCAAACGGGGCGGGTAGCCATCATGGGCATCCTCAATGCGACCCCTGATTCCTTTTCGGACGGGGGTCTTTTTCTTGCCGTTGATGAGGCCATTGATCATGTATCAAGAATGATTGATGAAGGTGCTGATATCATTGATATCGGGGGTGAATCAACGCGACCGGGTGCAGCCCCAGTCAATGCTGATGAGGAAATGCAGCGCGTTATCCCGATCATTGATGGACTGGTAAGGCGCTTTGATGTGACGATCTCTATAGACACATCCAGGGCTCTGGTGATGGGCGCAGCGGTGAATGCCGGTGCAGGCATGATCAACGATGTGCGCGCTCTGACAGAGGAAGGGGCGCTCAGTGCTGCTGCAGAATTAAACGTGCCGGTTTGCCTGATGCATATGCAGGGACAGCCGGGTACCATGCAGCTTAACCCGGTTTATGAAGATGTCACTGCGAATGTCAGGGATTATCTGTCACAACGCGTAGCAGCCTGCGTGGCAGCCGGGCTGGATATCAACAACTTGATACTCGACCCGGGGTTTGGCTTTGGCAAGACACAGCAGCAGAATTTTACTCTTTTGAATGAACTACAATATGTCAGAAGCCATGATCTACCGATTCTGGCAGGGCTGTCCCGCAAGAGCGTGATTGAGCAGGCTCTGGGTTTAGTGGTCAACGATAGAATTTATGCCAGTATCGCACTGGCCTTGCTGGCGGCGCGGAATGGTGCCAACATTGTCAGGGTCCATGATGTGAAGGCGACAATCGATGCACTCCGCATGGCGGAAGCAGTGGAAAAAGTGAGAAAAGAAAATTCATGAAATATTTTGGTACAGATGGAATCCGCGGGCGTATGGGAGAAGAGCCGATTACGCCCACGACAGTGATGAAGTTAGGCTGGGCGCTGGGCAATGTACTCGGCGGCAATGGCGAAAGCCGCGGCAAGATAATCATTGGTAAAGATACGCGTGTTTCAGGCTATCTGCTTGAGTCTGCAATGGAAGCCGGTCTTATATCCGCCGGTGTTGATGTCAGCCTGCTGGGACCGATGCCAACACCGGGTATCGCTTATCTGGCGCGCACAGCGCGTGCGCAGGCCGGGGTGGTCATCAGTGCTTCACACAACCCTTATCATGACAACGGTATCAAGTTCTTCTCTCCTGCGGGTGAGAAGCTGCCCGATGAGACGGAGCAGGCGATAGAGGAGATGATGCAGCAGCCTTTCAGGACAGTCGATTCCCGTGATCTGGGAAAGGCCAGCCGATATCCGGATGCCGCCGGGCGTTATATCGAATATTGCAAGGCGACAATTGCCAACCAGGTAAATCTTGAAGGACTGAATATTGTACTGGATTGCGCGAATGGCGCCAGTTATCACATTGCACCCAGCGTGTTATCTGAACTGGGGGCAAGGTTACACGTGATCGGAGACGAACCTGATGGTTTTAATATTAATGAAGGATACGGCGCTACGGATACTGCAGCATTGCAATCTGAAGTTGTAAAGCAAGGTGCTGATCTGGGTATTGCACTGGATGGCGACGGCGACCGTCTGATTATGGTTGATCATCAAGGAGAGATCGTTAATGGTGACAAGCTGATTCTCATTATGGCACTGGCCCGGTCACGACGCGGGGAACTGCAGGGTGGTGTTGTCGGTACAGTTATGAGTAATCTTGGTATGGAACAGGCTCTACAGGCCAATAAGATAGATTTCCTCAGGGCCGCAGTCGGTGACCGCTATGTACTGGAAATGATGAAGAAAAATGGCTGGCAACTGGGAGGTGAAGCCTCCGGCCATATCATTTGTCTGGACAAATCAACCACCGGCGACGGCATAGTTGCGGCGCTGGAAGTATTGCAAGTCATGCATGATAGCGGAAAACCACTGGCTGAACTTGCTGGAGAAATGGAAACTTGTCCACAAATGATGATTAATGTAGAGATTTCGCGTGATTTTAATATGAATGATAACGCCATTATCAGAAATGCAGTCAGCGCGACGGAAGCAGAGCTTGGTGACCGCGGGCGTGTCGTGCTCAGAGCATCTGGAACAGAGCCTTTGATCAGGGTGATGATCGAAGGCGTCGATGCTTCCCAGGTAACAAGCCATTGTGAGTCACTGGCTGAAATCGTTCGCCAGGCGGCGGGCAATTCACATTGATTTCCAGCCACTTCACGCGTACCATTGCGCCCCCATCATATATTGTAAATTAAAGGGCACCTCGAATAATTCATGTATTAATCGAGTTGCGCTGGATTAAGGAGTATTGAATGCGTCGTCCCCTGGTTGCTGGAAACTGGAAGATGAACGGTGACTCAGAGAGTACCGTGAACCTGGTCAATGGAATTGCTAATGGCCGAGCTGATGTCACCAATGCAGAAGTGCTTATTTGCCCGCCTTATATATTAATTCCACGTGCCGCCGATGCGCTAAATGGGCGCGATGATATTTTCCTCGGTGCGCAGGATCTGGATATTAACGAAAGCGGTGCATTTACCGGCCAGATATCCGCTTCCATGCTTGTCGATGCCGGCTGTAAGTATGTATTAGTCGGCCATTCAGAGCGTCGTGCGTTCTATGGTGAAAGCGACCAGAATGTCGCCGCCAAGTTCAAGGTTGCGCAGGATGGCGGCCTAATCCCTGTGCTATGTGTAGGTGAAACCCTGGCTGAACGAAAATCCGGTGACACTGAAACTGTCGTCGCTCGTCAACTGCAGGCAGTCATTGATGTTGTCGGTATTGATAAGCTGGCAGATTCTGTCATCGCTTATGAGCCTGTTTGGGCAATTGGTACCGGTATGACAGCGACCCCTGAACAGGCGCAGGATGTACACAAGTTTATCCGCAATATGCTTTCGGCTCTAAGTACTGATGTAGCCGAAAACATGCAGATCCTTTATGGCGGTAGTATGAATGCCGGTAATGCAGATGCCCTCATCGGCATGCAGGATATCGATGGTGGTCTGATTGGCGGGGCATCTCTTCAGGCCGAAAGCTTCCTTGCTATCTGCAAGGCCGCAAATTAATTATTCATACTGAACAATCAATACGTAATCTAACAAACCAATCCTCATGATTAATATACTGATAGCAATACACGTACTGGTCGCCGTAAGTATCATCATACTCGTGCTGGTGCAGCACGGTAAGGGCGCTGATGCAGGCGCCGCATTTGGCGGTGGAGGAGGGGGTGCTTCCGGTTCTCTTTTTGGTAGTCAGGGTTCTGCGAATTTTCTCTCACGTACAACGGCGGTACTTGCTACGGTTTTCTTTTTGACCAGTTTGTCGCTTACCTATCTTTACAGCACATCAGAAAAGCCAACCAGCGTAACAGACCGTGTTATTCTGGAAGTTGAGAAAACCCCGGCTGAAAAGACAGACACTATGCCGCCTATCCCTGCTGAAAATGTTGATGAGTCTATGAAGGGCGTTCCTGAATTGCCTGGCACAAAAACAGTAGGTGAAAGTATAGAAACTGGAACCTCACCGGCTGCAGAAATTCCTGTAGTACCAGAAACTGTACCGGGTGAGATCAGGCCCAAAATCAATGAATAGAATATTGCCGAAGTGGTGAAATTGGTAGACACGCCGTCTTGAGGGGGCGGTGACGCAAGTCATGCCGGTTCGAGTCCGGCCTTCGGCACCAAATAAAAAATATTTCAGTCTTTCAACGGGCTGTTTTTTCTTTTCCTGCAATAAATAATACTTGTGCAGACTTTACGGCACATATAGTAAGCAATTGAAATATAACAATTATTTAGTCATGGCCTGGCTTGACACACGGGGCAAGCCGTCCTAGACTGAGCGCTTCGCTTTTTTGCCGCGCGATTGGAGGAGTGACATGCCGAGAGGCACAGTCAATATCATTAAATGACAATGCTTGAAAACTATATCCCGATTCTGGTGTTCATTGCCGTGGGTTTTATGTTCGGCGCAATGCTTATCATTTTCGGCAAGATTTTCAGCATGTTACTGAAAGTCGATCGTCCGAACCCCGTCAAACTGTCCCCTTTCGAATGTGGCTTCGATGAATTTGAGGACGCACGTATGAAATTCGACGTGCGCTATTATCTGGTAGCCATACTGTTTATTATTTTCGACCTTGAAATCGCCTTTCTTTTTCCCTGGGCGATCGTCCTGCAGGAAGAGTCTGTCGGCATGTTCGGCTTTGTTGCGATGATGATTTTCCTGGGCATACTGGTCATCGGCTTCATCTATGAATGGACTAAAGGAGCGCTGGAATGGGAGTGAATGACAGCGTTGCTGACAATGGTCTGGTTGAAAGGGGATGGGCCACTACCACGGCGGACAGCCTGATAAACTGGGCCCGTACCGGTTCTATGTGGCCGGTAACCTTTGGACTGGCCTGTTGTGCTGTTGAAATGATGCAGGCAGGCGCTGCGCGCTATGACCTCGATCGTTTTGGTATTATGTTCCGCCCCACTCCGAGGCAGTCTGATGTAATGATTGTTGCAGGTACCCTTACCAACAAGATGGCTGCCCCTTTACGAAAAGTCTACGATCAGATGGCTGAGCCGCGTTGGGTTATCTCTATGGGGTCCTGCGCCAATGGCGGGGGTTACTACCATTATTCCTATTCTGTTGTTCGTGGCTGCGACCGCATCGTGCCGGTTGATATCTATGTGCCGGGCTGCCCTCCGACAGCTGAAGCCTTGTTATACGGCATATTGCAGTTACAGAAGAAGATCCGAACCAACACCATAGCCCGCAGCTGACAGATGAAAAACATCGAAAGACTACAGACGCTGAAAAGGCGCATCGGAGAAGCAGTGGGCAATGCAGTAAAGGCTTCTTCTATTGAATTGGGTGAATTGACGGTCGACCTCAAGGTTGAGACATTACATGATACCTGCAAGAAACTAATTACTGACGAAAACTTCGCCTTTGATACCCTGATTGATGTTTGTGCTGTTGATTACCTCCACTATCGTCAGGAAGCCGGTGAAACATGGGATAAACCCCGGTTTGCCGTGGTTTATCATTTACTTTCTACCTCTCGCAATCAGCGTCTGCGGCTTCGTGTTTTCGTTGAAGAATCCTCTCCAATGGTCGATTCGGTTATCGATATCTGGAAATCAGCAGACTGGTTTGAGCGTGAGGCCTTCGACCTGTACGGTGTTCTTTTCAAGGGGCATCCGGATCTGCGGCGAATTCTTACAGACTATGGCTTCGTCGGCCACCCGTTCCGTAAAGATTTTCCGATCTCCGGTTATGTAGAAATGCGATATGACGAGGAAAAAGGCAGGGTGGTCTACCAGCCTGTATCTATTGAACCTCGTGTTCTGGTGCCGAGAGTCATCAGGGAGGAGGGTTACGGTGCCTGAAATTCGTAATTACACCATGAATTTTGGCCCGCAGCATCCTGCGGCGCATGGCGTATTACGCCTGGTGCTTGAGCTGGATGGTGAAGTGATTCAACGTGCTGACCCGCATATCGGCCTGCTGCACCGCGCGACTGAAAAACTCGCTGAGACCAAGCCTTACAATCAAAGTATCGGCTATATGGACAGGCTCGATTATGTCTCTATGATGTCGAATGAACATGCCTATGTGCTGGCGATAGAGAAAATGCTCGGTGTAGAAGTGCCTTTGCGTGCGCAGTACATCCGGGTCATGTTTGATGAAATTACACGTATTCTGAATCATCTGCTATGGCTGGCAGGGCATGGTCTGGATATTGGTGCAATGACCATGTTCCTCTATTGTTTCAGAGAGCGTGAAGACCTGATGGATGTCTACGAGGCAGTATCCGGTGCACGTTTGCATGCAACCTATTATCGTCCTGGTGGTGTTTACCGGGATCTGCCGGACCGTATGCCGCAGTATGAGCCGTCGAAATGGCACAACCAGAAAGCCGTTGACCGCATGAATGAAAACCGCCAGGGTTCCTTACTGGACTTCATCTGGGATTTCACCGAGCGTTTCCCGGCACATGTTGATGAATACGAAACCTTGTTAACGGATAATCGGATCTGGAAGCAGCGTACCGTTGATATTGGTATCGTTTCACCTGAGCGGGCAAGAAATCTTGGCTTTACCGGGCCTATGCTGCGCGGCTCTGGCGTTGAATGGGACCTGCGTAAAAAGCAGCCCTATGAAGTTTATGACCGGCTGGATTTTGATATTCCCGTTGGCACTAACGGTGACACCTATGACCGCTACCTGGTGCGCATAGAGGAGTTTCGTCAATCCAATCGTATTATTCGTCAGTGTGTTGAATGGCTGCGCAACAATCACGGAGCGGTGATGGTGGAAGACCATAAAATTGTTCCGCCTGATCGTAAATCCATGAAGCATGATATGGAAGCCCTGATCCATCACTTTAAATTGTTTACCGAGGGCTTTTGTGTGCCGGAAGGCCAGGCCTATGCCGCCGTTGAGCATCCTAAGGGTGAATTCGGTATCTATCTTGTATCAGACGGCGCCAACAAACCCTATAGAGTCAAGATTCGTGCCCCGGGATTTGCACATCTCTCTGCAATGGACGAAATGTCCAGTGGCCACATGCTGGCTGACGTAGTGGCTATCATTGGTACCCAGGATATTGTTTTCGGAGAAGTTGATCGATGACAGCCATGACTTTATCTGCTGGCGCTTTAAGCCAGATCGAAAAGGAGCTTGGAAAGTACCCTGCTGATCGCAGACAGTCTGCTGTCATGGCTGCTTTGCGTATCGCTCAGCAAGAGTTTCGCTGGGTCAGTAAAGATATTATGCAGGAAATTGCTGACTTGCTTGGTATTCCGGCCATCCATGTCTATGAAGTGGCTACCTTTTATTCTATGTATGAACTCAAGGACGTCGGTATTCACAAGATATGTGTCTGCAGTAATATCTCCTGCCAGTTGCGTGGCTCGAAAGAAATACTTGACTACCTGAAGGAAAAAACAGGAATCGGACCGGGTGAAACGACCCCGGACGGACGTATTAGCATCAAGGAAGTGGAATGTCTGGGGGCCTGCGGCGGAGCTCCAATGATGCAGGTCAATAAGGAATACCACGAAAATCTGACCGCCGATAGTATCGATAGCATACTTGATGGACTGGCCTGACACATGATTGATGAAAGCAAACTGAATCTTGTCTGTTTCCGTACTCTGGCTAAAGATGAGCCATGGAGTCTGAAGTCCTATCTCGAAGTAGGCGGTTATTCAGCACTGAAAAAGATTTTAAAAGAAAAAACGCCTGCTGAAGAAATTATAGAAGAGGTCAAAGCATCCGGCCTGCGTGGTCGTGGCGGTGCCGGTTTCCCGACCGGCCTTAAGTGGAGCTTTATGCCCCGCACCGCACCGGGACAGAAATATATTGTCTGCAATTCAGATGAAGGCGAGCCGGGTACCTTCAAAGACCGCGATATTCTGCGCTATAACCCGCACCAGTTGATCGAGGGCATGATCATTGCCGGATATTGCATCGGGGCATCTGTCGGTTACAACTACATACGCGGGGAATTCTGGGAACCGTACGAGCGTTTCGAGGCCGCCCTGGCTGAAGCCCGGGAAGCAGGGCTGCTTGGTGCCGATATTCAGGATTCCGGGTTTGATTTTGAGTTGTTTGTACATCTCGGTGCCGGGGCCTATATCTGCGGCGAAGAAACAGCCTTGCTGGAATCGATAGAAGGAAAGAAAGGCCAGCCAAGATTTAAGCCGCCATTTCCTGCGGGGTTTGGTCTCTATGGTAAGCCGACTACAATCAACAATACAGAAACGCTGGCGTCAATACCTGTGATTCTGGAAAAGGGTGGCAGCTGGTTTGCGGACTTAGGCAAACCCAACAATGGCGGCACCAAGCTTTTTTCAGTCTCCGGCCATGTCAATAAACCGGGCAACTATGAAGTGCCGATGGGTACTTCGTTCAAAGACCTGCTGGAACTTGCCGGCGGTGTGCGCGATGGCCGAACGCTGAAGGCTGTCATTCCGGGAGGTTCTTCAGTTCCGGTGTTGCCTGCGCATGTCATGATGGAACTGGATATGGATTATGATTCGATTGCCGGTGCCGGATCCATGCTGGGAGCAGGTTCGGTAATCGTGATGGATGATACAACGGATATGGTCGACGTGCTGGAACGTCTTTCCTACTTCTACCATGAGGAATCCTGTGGTCAGTGTACACCGTGCAGGGAAGGGACGGGATGGCTGTATCGGGTGATACACCGTATCAATTCAGGTGCAGGTAAAGAAGAAGACCTTGATCTGCTGGCAGATATGGCAAATAACATACAGGGGCGCACCATTTGCGCCCTGGGTGATGCGGCAGCGATGCCGGTAGCCAGTTTTATCACACGTTTCAGAACTGAATTTGAAGAAAAAATTGATCCTAACTATTAATCGCAAAGCAACTGTCTGAAGAAACCAGACAGAAACGACTAGATATGGCAACAATAGAAATTAACGGACAAAAGATAGAAGCAGAGGCTGGCTCGATGTTGATCAGAGCAGCTGATGCGGCGGGTATTTATATCCCGAGGTTCTGTTATCACGATAAGCTGTCCATTGCCGCAAACTGCCGCATGTGTCTGGTCGAAGTGGAAAATGCACCGAAGCCGCTACCTGCCTGTGCCACACCTGTTATAGATGGCATGAAGGTAGAAACGCAGTCTGAACTGGCGCGCGCCGCACAGAAAAGCACCATGGAATTCCTGCTCATTAATCACCCGCTGGATTGCCCTATCTGTGATCAGGGTGGTGAATGCGAACTGCAGGATTTAGCCGTCGGCTATGGTAAAGATATCTCACGTTTTTCTGAAGGCAAACGTGTTGTCCTGGATAAGAATTTAGGCCCGTTGATTTCCACAGACATGACACGCTGTATTCAGTGTACCCGTTGTGTACGTTTTGGCCAGGAGATAGCGGGAATCATGGAATTGGGCATGGTAAACCGCGGCGAACACAGTGAGATAATGACCTTTATGGGACAGGCCGTCTGTTCTGAAATATCTGGTAATGTCATTGATCTGTGCCCGGTCGGTGCACTGACCTCCAAACCCTTCCGTTTCAAGGCGCGTAGCTGGGAAATGCAGGACCACCCAGGCATAGCTGTGCACGATACCGTGGGCTCCAATACCCTGGTCCAGACATTGCGTGGTGAAGTATTACGGGTGCTGCCACGCCAGAATGAAGATATAAACGAGGAATGGTTATCAGATCGTGACCGTTTCAGTTACACCGCGAACAGCTCAGAGCAGCGTTTGACGACGCCAATGCTGAAAATCGACGGTGAGTGGAAGGAAACAGACTGGCAGACAGCACTGGACAATGCCTCCAGCAAGCTGAAGAAGATTGTTGATGAATACGGCGCCGACAGCATCGGTGCGCTGGCGTCACCGACCGCCACTCTGGAAGAGTTCTCCCTGCTGGCAAAACTGATGCGTGGCCTTGGCAGCCATAACATGGACTACCGTCTGCGGCAACAGGATTTCAGGGCTGACGGCGAAATGTCAGCTCCTCTGCTGGGTGACAGCATTGCAAGCCTTGAACAGGCTAAGGCTGTATTGTTAATAGGCAGCAATATCCGAAAGGAGCAGCCTCTGCTGGCAACACGTCTACGCAAGGCGATAAAGAATGGTGCCGTTGTCAGCGCAATCAACTGTACTGAGTTTGATTTTGCCTTTCCCGTACAGACAAATATTGCCGTATCACCATCACAGCTAGTGGCTACGGTGGCTCGACTTGCTGTGATCGTTGCCAGCAAAGAACAGGCCTCTATCAGTGATGCTGTGGCAGATATTGCAGAATCAAGTGCCGCTAGTGAAGAGTTAGAAGGTCTGGCAGACAGCCTGATTGAAGCCGGCAGTCATGGACAAATCATTGTTGGCTCGATGGCGACGATGGATTCCAATTATTCTCTACTGGTCGCATTAGCAACGATAATCGCGAAACTCACCGAAAGCAAAACCGGCAGGTTGGAAGAGGGCAATGCAGCAGGCGCCTGGCAGGCATCATTCCTGCCATTCTCTGATGGAAAGACGAGTGGAAAAAATGCCAATGAAATGCTGAATACAGCATTGAAAGCCTGCTTATTATTTAATATTGAGCCTTCATTGGACAGTCTATCTGGCAATGCAGCGGTTGAGACCTTGCGTGAAGCCGGTATGGTCATTCATATCGGTAGTTATCGCAGCGAAGAAATAGAAGACCTTGCACATATTATGTTGCCATTAGCCTGTGTTTCAGAGAGCGATGGAACACATGTTAATTGTGAAGGCTCTATGCAAAGCTGGAAAGCCGCAGTACATCCGCAGGGCGAAGCAAGACCCGGTTGGAAGGTACTGCGTGTGCTGGCTAATTATCTTGACCTTGAAGGCTTTGACTATACAGCAAGCGAAACTATTCGAGATGAAATTAGCAGCATAAGCAAAGGGACCGACAGTACGGAAGTTTATGCCCCCGTGCTTGTTGAACAAAACATGCTGGCGCGTATCCCTAATCTTTCCTTGTATCGTGTTGATTGCATTACGCGTCGCTCACAGCCATTACAGCAGACACTGGATAACCCGCCTGCAGCTGCGGGCATGCATCCCGATACGCTGGCAGCAAAGGGTATCGATGACGGCAGCACTGTAGAATTGACCAGTGGGGACAGAAAAATTGACATCAGCGTGTATGCCAGTTCTTCAATTCCGTTGAACTGCGTGCTGTTGCCTACAGCGATGCAGGAAACCGCTGCATTAGGCTGCGCAAACTGGTTAGAGGTGACGTCCTGTGCCTGAATGGATACTCTATTTACTTGATTTTCTACCGGACTGGGACTGGTTGCATGTGCTGCTTGTTTCTCTCATCAAAGTGGTGGCAATCTTTATCCCTCTGGTTGTCGCTGTAGCCTATTTGCCCTACGCGGAGCGTAAAATTATTGGCTATATGCAGATCCGTATCGGGCCTAACCGGGTAGGCCCTCGAGGATGGTTGCAACCGATTGCCGATGCGATGAAGCTGATTTTTAAAGAAATCATCGTTCCAACCAAGTCCAATAAATACCTGTTTATACTGGCACCGATACTGGCAATCGGACCGGCTTTTGCTGTCTGGTCGGTGATTCCGTTTACCGATACATTAGTGCTGGCAGATATCAATGCGGGTCTGCTATTTGTTCTTGCAATGACCTCAGTTGGCGTTTACGGCATCATCATCGCCGGTTGGGCATCAAATTCCAAATATGCATTTCTCAGCTCCATGCGCGCCGCTGCACAGATTGTCTCCTATGAACTGGCAATGGGTTTTGCTCTTGTGACGGTGCTGATGGCGGCTGGTAGCCTGAATCTGCGTGAAATTGTTCTGGCGCAGGGCGGGGGACTGACAAACTGGTATCTGTGGCCGCTTTTCCCGATGTTCATGGTGTATTTCATCTCGGGCGTTGCCGAAACCAACCGCTCACCTTTTGATGTCGCTGAAGGAGAATCGGAAATTGTCGGGGGGTTTTCTATTGAATACTCCGGCATGACTTTTGCCGTCTTCTTCCTGGCAGAATACGCCAACATGATTTTGATTTCGGCACTGACATCATTGATGTTTCTTGGTGGCTGGATGTCACCTTTTGGTGCGGTATCAGACGTTTTACTTCTTGGTGACGGTATTCACTGGCTGCTGCTGAAAACCAGTATTCTGCTGTTCTTCTTCCTCTGGTTCCGGGCGACATTCCCGCGTTATCGCTATGACCAGATTATGCGCCTGGGCTGGAAAGTTTTTATTCCACTGACAATCATCTGGATAGTCTTTATGGGTGTGATGATGTTTCTTACACCATGGGGATACCTGTTTCACTAAGGGTATGGAATGATGAAAAAAGCGATTTATGCCATTAAAAGTTTATTCCTGATCGAGTTATGGAAAGGTTTGTCTGTGACGGGTAAGCACCTGTTCCAGAGAAAGATCACGGTGCAGTATCCTGAAGAAAAGACACCGATGTCTTTCCGCTTTAGAGGCCTGCATGCATTGCGCCGCTATCCGAATGGTGAAGAGCGCTGCATTGCCTGTAAATTGTGTGAGGCAGTATGTCCGGCTCTGGCTATAACAATTGATTCTGAAGTCAGAGATGACGGCTCACGCCGTACTACGAGATACGATATAGATTTAACTAAGTGTATATATTGCGGTTTCTGTGAAGAGGCCTGTCCTGTAGATGCCATTGTCGAAACACGGGTGTTTGAATATTACGGTGAAAACGAAGGTGATCTCTATTATACCAAGGACATGTTGCTGGCGAACGGAGACCGCATGGAAGAAAGCATCGCAAGCGATAGAAAACAGGATGCGGCCTACCGTTAACCGCGGCAGCTGTATTAAGGTAAATCTAGACTTATGACATTTGAACAACTTGCATTTTACTTTCTCGCATCGGTAGCCGTGATAGCTGCCGGCCTGGTGATTACAGTACGTAACCCGGTACGGGCAGCCATGTTCCTGATTCTGACCTTTTTCACGGTGGCCGTGATCTGGTTGTTACTGGAAGCTGAATTTCTGGCCATCGTGCTGGTGCTGGTGTATGTCGGCGCTGTGATGGTGCTGTTCCTGTTTGTAGTGATGATGCTGGACGTTGATGTTGACCAGCTGCGGGAGGGCTTTGCTGAATACCTGCCCATTGGTATGACAGTTGCAGTCATCATACTGCTGCAACTGGTCATTATTTTCACTTCCGGCCCTTTTGATATTGAGCAGATGCCGGCTCCAGCCGCCGCGGCTGCTGACTATGGCAACACGCACCAGCTGGGTCTGTTGTTATACACATACTATGTTTACCCGTTTGAACTGGCGGCAGCCTTACTGCTGCTGGCCATCGTTGCAGCGATTTCCCTGAGCTTGAGAGGGCGCCTCTCTTCTAAACGGCAGAACCCTGATGCTCAGGTACGTGTACATAAAGATGATCGTTTACGGGTAGTAAAAATGAATGCTGAGAAGCAGGACTGACCAGGAATATATAATGATAGCTTTATCTGACTATTTGATTCTCGGCGCCATACTGTTCGCTATTAGTGTGGCCGGGATCTACTTGAACAGGAAAAATGTCATCATCCTGCTGATGTCTATCGAATTGATGCTGCTCGCTGTCAATCTTAACTTTATTGCCTTCTCACATTACCTGAATGATCTGGCAGGACAGGTATTCGTGTTCTTTATACTGACAGTGGCGGCAGCTGAATCTGCAATTGGTCTGGCCATAATCATTGTTCTGTTTCGACGCAGGCATACCATTAACATTGAAGATCTGGACACTCTAAAGGGATAGCATGATGGATGACATGAAACTCGTTTATCTTGCTATTCCACTCGTGTGTTTGTTCGCTGCACTGGTAGCGGGAGTCTTCGGCCGTCAGATTGGCCGTGTTGGTGCGCACAGCATCACCGTGGCAGGCGTAGCAATAGCCTTTGTCCTGTCACTCTATGTGTATCTGGACGTGCTGGCAGGCAACACTTTCAACGGCACCGTTTATGTCTGGGGTATCAGTGACAACTTTCCCTTTGAAGTCGGTTTTCTGATTGATAGCCTGACGGCCACCATGATGGTGATAGTGACTTTTGTCTCACTAATGGTGCATATCTACACCATTGGCTATATGCACGATGATCCGGGTTATCAGCGTTTCTTCAGCTATATCTCCTTATTCACCTTCGCCATGCTGATGCTGGTGATGTCGAACAACTTCCTGCAGCTGTTTTTTGGCTGGGAGCTGGTCGGGCTGGTTTCCTATCTATTGATCGGTTTCTGGTATACCCGGGATACAGCGATTTACGCGAACATGAAGGCGTTTCTGGTCAACCGCGTTGGTGACCTTGGCTTTCTGATCGGTATCGCTGCCATATATGCCACATTTGGAACGCTGGACTACAATGCGGTTTTTGCCTCAGTGCCGGAAGTGCTCGGTCAAACGATTGAAATACTGCCGGGCAGTGAATGGAGCATCATTAGCTTTATCTGCATCATGTTGTTTATCGGTGCCATGGGAAAATCAGCGCAGGTTCCATTACATGTCTGGCTACCTGATTCAATGGAAGGCCCGACACCTATTTCTGCCCTGATCCATGCAGCAACGATGGTGACTGCCGGTATATTCATGGTCGCACGTACCTCACCTTTATTTGAGTTTTCAGAAACCGCATTAAGTCTGGTGATGATCATCGGTGCAATCACAGCCTTTTTTATGGCCCTGCTTGGCCTGGTCCAGAACGATATCAAGCGTGTCGTTGCCTACTCAACATTGTCGCAGCTGGGTTATATGACCGTAGGACTTGGGGCATCAGGCTATGCGGCATCAATTTTTCACCTGGGTACCCATGCATTTTTCAAAGCGCTACTTTTCCTCGCCGCAGGCTCAGTCATTATTGCCATGCACCATGAGCAGGACATGCGTAAAATGGGCGGGCTCAGGAAATTCCTGCCATGGACCTATATCACGGCAGTGATAGGCTCGTTGGCACTGGCTGGTATCCCGCCCTTTTCCGGATTCTTCTCCAAGGACCTGATCATTGAAAGTGTGCATCATTCAGAATTATTCGGATCCGGATTCGCCTATGCCGCCGTGCTGTCCGGTGTGGGGCTGACCGCTTTTTATTCCTTCCGACTAGTGTTTATGACCTTCCATGGCCGGCCACGCATGGATCAGCATACGCTGCAGCACCTTAAGGAATCTCCGACGGTCGTTATACTGCCCCTGATACTGCTGGCGATTCCTTCTATGTTCGCGGGTGCTTTATTTATGAACCCTATGGTTTTTAGTGATTTCTTCTCCGGCGCAATTTTTGTTCTGCCACAGCATGATGTAATCGGTGCGATTGCAGAAGATTATCAGGGTAAATCAGGCATGGCAGTTGTGTTCGGCTTTATGCTGCACGGTATTCTGCAGCCGCCATTCTGGCTGGCTGCCGGTGGTGTAGTTCTGGCATGGCTGTTTTATATTCGTATGCCGGAATTGCCGGGCAAGCTGGTTGCATCAGTCAAGCCTCTGTATACCCTGCTGATGAACAAATATTACATTGACGATTTTAACCAGAAGTTCTTTGCTGACGGTACCGTCGCCGTAGGCCGTCTAATGTCAAAATATGGCGATACAATATTTATTGATGGCTGGTTAGTGAACGGCACAGCAAAAGCTGTTGGCTATTTTTCAAGAGTATTAAAGCCGCTGCAGTCCGGACTGGTAAACCACTTTGCATTTGCCATGATTATTGGGCTGTTGGTGCTGATGACCTGGTTCATAAAAGTAAATTAATGAGATCACCCTTACATGTTTGAAGCTAATCAATTAAGCCTTGCGATCTGGTTGCCGATAATTGGCGGCATTGCTGTGCTGGCAACAGGTAATGATCAGCGCGCCGCGTTGGCAAGGATAGTCGCATTAGTGGTGAGTATTGCCACCTTGCTGGTGACACTGCCGCTGTATAGCGGTTTCGATAAAGCAACGGGTGACATGCAGTTCCTTGAACACTATCAATGGATACCGGCACTGAATATAAACTATTCACTGGCAATAGATGGCATTGCTCTGTTGCTGATCATGTTGACGGCCTTTATTACCATCATTGTTGTGATATCCGCCTGGCAGGTGATCCAGCAGAAGGTGGCGCAGTATTTTGCAGCATTCCTGATTATGGAAGGGCTTATGATCGGTGTTTTTTCAGCCACCGATGCCATTTTATTCTATGTCTTCTGGGAAGCGATGCTTATCCCCATGTTCCTTATTATTGGCATATGGGGTGGCCCGAACAGGATTTACGCCACAATCAAGTTCTTCCTCTATACGCTGCTGGGTTCATTATTGATGCTGGTGGCACTGATCTACCTTTATCTCAAAAGTGGCAACAGTTTCGCGCTTGCCGATATGTATGCGGTGAAGTTGAGCTTAACAGAGCAAATCTGGCTATTTTCTGCTTTCTTCATGGCCTTCGCTGTCAAAATACCTATGTTCCCGGTGCATACCTGGTTGCCTGATGCGCATGTAGAGGCGCCTGCAGGCGGTTCTGTCGTGCTGGCAGCAATTATGTTGAAAATGGGTGCCTACGGTTTCATCCGATTCAATCTGCCGATCACACCGGATGCCAGTCACAGCCTGTCGGGTGTCATTATTGCTCTGTCATTAATTGCAATTGTATATATATCCCTGGTTGCGCTGGCGCAGACAGATATGAAGAAATTGATTGCCTACTCATCGATTGCACACAT
This sequence comes from Gammaproteobacteria bacterium, assembly GCA_030617565.1. Lineage (GTDB taxonomy): Bacteria > Pseudomonadota > Gammaproteobacteria > BMS3Bbin11 > BMS3Bbin11 > BMS3Bbin11. Next base: position 17,029 of record JAUWVE010000008.1, read on the forward strand.
GGGTTTTGTCACACTAGGCCTGTTTGTTTTTAACAAGATGGCAGTAGAAGGCGCAATCATCCAGATGATATCGCACGGTTTTATCTCCGGGGCAATGTTCCTTTGTGTCGGTGTACTCTATGATCGCATGCACACACGTTCAATGGACGACTATGGCGGCGTGGCAAACACCATGCCTAAATTCGCCGCATTTATGATGTTCTTTGCGATGGCAAATGCCGGCCTGCCGGGGACATCGGGTTTTGTCGGCGAGTTCCTGGTGATACTGGGCGTGTTTCAAGTCAATCCATGGTACGCAATCATCGCTGGCACAACTTTGGTTCTCGGAGCAGCCTACACTTTGTGGATGTATAGACGGGTTATTTTTGGTGCCGTAAGCAATGACAATGTTAAGGCGCTAAAGGATATCAACAGTAGAGAAATTTTTTTCCTGCTTATACTGACTCTTAGTGTACTCATCATGGGACTATGGCCTGCGCCATTCCTGGAAACCATTAATGCCTCTGTCGATAAGCTGCTGACGCTTGCGGCAGTCACCAAACTGTAACGGTTAGTCTATGAACAACATATTCGCAGACATCCAGCTTGCTACACCTGAAATTTTCGTATTTTCTATGGCTTGCGTAATACTGCTGGTCGATAGATTTACCCATGAACGGATGCCAAAGGCGAGCTTTTTGCTGACCCAGCTTACCCTGCTAGTAGGCTTATACCTGGTTTACACCACCGTTCCGGAAGGAGGGGCGGTCAGGGCATTCAATGATATGTTTGTCCTTGACGGTATGGCGACGTTGACCAAGCTGGCGGTTCTTTTCCTGACATTCATCGTGCTCATTTACTCCTATTCGTATATTACTGAACGCAAAATGTATCGTGGTGAGTATTTTGTGCTGATCCTTAATGCAGTGCTCGGTATGATGGTAATGATCTCGGCCAGCCATTTCCTGACCATCTATATTGGCCTTGAATTATTATCACTCTCTCTCTACACGCTAGTTGCCATGAACCGTCATTCTGGTCTGGCAACTGAAGCAGCGATGAAATATTTTGTGCTTGGTGCGCTGGCCTCCGGCATGCTGCTGTATGGTATGTCGATGATCTACGGCGCCACCGGCAGCCTCGACATAGAATCCATCAGAGATGCCATACAGGGAATGGAATCAGATGATGCAATGCTGATTCTTGGGCTTGTTTTCATCGTAGTGGGACTTGGCTTCAAACTTGGTGTTGTTCCATTCCACATGTGGATACCCGCTATCTACCAGGGTGCACCGACTTCGGTTGTTCTATTCATCGGTACCGCTCCCAAGGTTGCTGCATTTGCCTTAATCATGCGCCTGTTAGTCGAAGGCTTCCAGGGACTTGCCGTCAGCTGGTCTGATATGCTGGTCATCATCGCCATACTCTCCATGGCAACGGGTAATTTACTGGCCATAGTTCAGACCAATCTAAAGCGTATGCTGGCTTTTTCAACGATCTCGCACATGGGCTATTTTCTGCTGGGAATACTGAGCGCGAATCCAAATGGATACAGCGCATCCTTGTTCTACATCCTTGTTTATTCGTTTACCAGCCTGGCAGCTTTTGGTCTTATTATTATGATGTCACGAGCAGGTTTTGAGGCAGAAGAAATTAGCGATTATAAAGGGCTGAATAAACGGCACCCGTGGTTTGCATTTCTGGTGGCCCTGGTTATGTTTTCTATGGCTGGAATACCACCGACCGTTGGGTTTTTTGCCAAGTTATCCGTTATTCAGGCTCTGATAGATGTAGAAATGTACTGGCTTGCAGTTGTTGCTGTGCTGTTTGCAGTGATCGGTGCCTATTATTATCTGAGAATAGTTAAAACAGTATATTTTGACAAACCGGAAACAAATGAGCCGATTGAAGCTAAATCCGGCATGCAATTTGTGTTAAGTTTGAATGTGATTGCGCTTATACTAATCATGCCATGGATCGGTATAATTATGGATGCTTGCATTAATGCAATCAGTACAATGGGTTGATACACAGCAGTGATGCGCTAACGAGGGTTTTAAAAGTGTTTACGAATATCCTACATAAAGCAAAATTAGTTCTGGCGATTGCACTACTGTTGTCAGTTGTCAGCGGCTGCTCCAGTTATGGTGCGGCAAGAATCCAGTCTGTACCTACAGGTGCTGAAGTCGTAAATCTTGAAGATGACTCGCTGTTGGGGACTACCCCGGTAATGATTCACTGGAAAAATGATCGCGAAGAATCAAAGCTTATTACGGTACGTTTCCATAAACCCGGATTCGAGGATAAAGTCACGGCGTTTTGGGTCAACATGCGTCATTCTTCTCGAGCAGATGCAGAAAAACAACCACAGCCAGTTAAGGTTGAGCTGAAACCAAAAAAGTAGGGAATTTGTGATTATGAAGCCAATATTAGTTTTCTTTTCAATTTCTCTATTGCTGCTTACATCAGCCTGTAGCAGCGGCCCTAAAGTATTGCCGCTAAAGGTATACTCTGAGCCTGCTGGCGCCTATGTCATTTATCG
>JAUWVE010000015.1 GCA_030617565.1 Gammaproteobacteria bacterium
TGCTATAAACGCGCCTCTTTTCAGGAGTTCTGATTCACCATGGACTGCCTGAATTTTAAAAAAAACGCTGTCATTTAATGACTTAACTAAAATGATCGTGGGAAAAATAGCAGGGCCCGGGTGTTTGACGAATAAATCTTGTTTGTCAGACTGGCGTTGCAGCCCATGTGAATCAAACCCGAACGGAGAATTTTATGTCTAAGATTTCGCTTCGCGATATGCTGGAAGCCGGTGTTCATTTCGGCCACCGCACACGTTTCTGGTACCCCAAAATGCGCCCCTATATCTTTGGCGAGCGTAACCAGATCCATATCATTAATCTGGAAAAAACCCTGCCTCTGTTTGAGGAAGCCTGTAATTTTCTCGGCAAGATTGCGGCTAATGGCGGCAATGTAATGTTTGTCGGCACCAAGCGCCAGGCAAGTAAAGTTATCCGCGAAGCAGCAATACGTTCAGCTTCCCCTTATGTCGATCACCGCTGGCTGGGCGGCATGCTGACTAATTTCAAGACTGTACGTAATTCAATCAAGCGCCTGAAAGAGCTGGACGAGGAGTTTGAAAGTGGCCAGGCTGACAAGCTGATCAAGAAAGAACGTCTGCGTATCGAACGTGAACGCACCAAGCTGGAGCGTTCCCTGTCCGGCATCAAGAATATGAATGGTCTGCCAGATGCACTATTCATTATCGATGTGAAATATGAATATATCGCTATAGCAGAAGCTAAAAAGCTTGGCATACCTGTGGTTGCTGTGGTTGATACCAACTGTAAGCCGGAAGGTATCGATTATGTTATTCCAGGCAATGATGATGCGATTCGCTCAATTCGTCTCTATGCCGAGACGATTGCCGATGCCATTATTGAAGGACGCCATTCTGTTGCGACCGCTCCTGTGGCTGCAGCGTCGGATGACTTTGTCGAAATGGATGAAGCCAGGGCTGAGGCACTGATAGAGAAAGTGAAATCAGACAGCGATGCAGTGGCCGAAGAAAAGAAAGCAGATGCCAGCAAAGCTGATGCTGAAGAAGTTGCTGCTGATGCCGAACCTGCTGCAGAAAAAGAGCCGGCAGTTAAAAAAGCAGTCAAGAAAAAGGCTGTGAAAAAGAAAGCGGTGAAGAAAAAAGCGGTAAAAAAGAAGGCTGTCAAGAAAGCGGCAGCAAGCAAGAACGACGAGTAAGGCAGGTACGGCTGCAGGGCTTTATCACATTGCGGCGATACCGGGTTTAATTAGCGGACGTCGCCACAATATCTTACAGATTTAATTGAACAAATAGAGGGTTTTCGAGATGGCTGTTACTGCATCTATGGTTAAGGAACTGCGGGAACGCACCAGCGCAGGAATGATGGAATGTAAAAAAGCACTGACTGAAACAGACGGTGACATGGATGCAGCTGTGCAATTGCTGCGTACCAGCGGGGCGGCAAAGGCTGACAAGAAGGCCGGTCGTGTCGCAGCGGAGGGCGTGGTAAGCATTTATATCAGTGATGACAATAAGTTAGGTGTTATTATTGAGGTTAATTCTGAAACAGATTTTGTTGCTAAAGGTGATGATTTCCAGGGTTTTGCCGCTGAAATTGCGGCACTCGTGGCCGACAGCAACCCAGCAGATATTGATGCATTGAATGCAGCAGAGCTGCCATCCGGTGAAACAGTTGATAGTACCCGCCGTACTTTGATTGCAAAGTTAGGTGAGAATATTACCGTGCGCCGCTTTGAAAGAATCGCTGCAGAAGGCGATGCGGTGATCAGTAGTTATCAGCATGGCCTGAAAATTGGCGTGCTGGTAAGCAGTACCGGCGGCAATGAAAACCTGGGCAAGGATATTGCTATGCATATCGCAGCAATGAAGCCGCTTTGCATAAGCCCTGATGAAGTCCCTGCTGATGCAGTGGAGAAAGAGAAGGAAGTTTTCACTGCCCAGGCTGCTGAAAGTGGCAAGCCACCAGAGATTATTGAAAAAATGATCACCGGCCGTATTAATAAATTTCTCAATGAGGTGGCTTTGCAAGGCCAGCCCTTTGTAAAGGATCCAGCAACGACTGTCGGAAAGTTGCTGAAATCTGAAAATGCTACTGTCAGCCGGTTTTCACGTATTGAAGTGGGTGAAGGCATAGAGAAAAAGGTCGAAGACTTTGCTGCAGAAGTTGCTGCACAGGTAAAAGGGGCCTAAGCTGCGGATGAGCGGTATCCGCCGCATCCTGCTAAAGCTCAGTGGTGAGGCCCTGATGGGCGAGCAGGACTTTGGCATTAGTCAGGATATGCTTGAGTATGTCAGTGCTGAGATAAAAACAGCCATACAGCGGAATACTCAAATAGGACTTGTGGTTGGCGGCGGGAATATTTTTCGCGGTGTCTCCGGTGCTGCACAGAGTATGGGCAGGGTGCCTGCAGATCAGATGGGTATGCTGGCAACAGTGATGAATGCCATCGCTGTTGCTGAAAACCTCAATCGCAACAATATTCCTGCAAAAGTCCTTTCTGCCATTCAGGTAGGAACATTTACTGAAACCTTCAGCCGTAGCCTGGCACTTGAATATCTCGAAGCCGGTATAGTGGTAGTTTTTGCAGCAGGTACCGGTAATCCCTATTTTACGACGGATACTGCCGCCAGCCTGCGAGCTGTCGAAATAAACGCGGATTTGCTGCTGAAAGCTACACAGGTTGACGGTGTTTACGATGCAGACCCGAAGAGCAATGCGGATGCGAAGAAATTCCAGCAGCTTGGTTTCGATGAAGTGCTCCAGCGTCAGCTGGGTGTAATGGATCTTACTGCGATTACACTTTGTATGGAGAACGACTTGCCATTGCGAGTTTATGCAATGCGTTCTGCTGGTGCACTTGCTAGAATACTGGATGGTCAGCCGGAAGGCACCCTGGTGACGAATCAATAGCGATTCAGTCAAACCTGATAGATAAAATAATACTGGCACAAGGGAAAATAGAATGATTAATGAAATCCTTGATGATGCAAAAAAGCGCATGGGCAAGAGTGTCGATGCACTTAAAGGAGAGCTGTCCCGTTTACGAACAGGCAGGGCCAATACTGCTTTACTGGATAATATAAAAGTTGCTTATTACGGAAATCCAACGCCGTTAAGCCAGGTGGCAAATGTTACTGTAGCGGATTCCCGCACACTCGGTGTACAGCCCTGGGAAAAAGGTATGGTACAGGCCATAGAAAAGGCCATACTCGAGTCTGATCTGGGCCTTAATCCAATGTCTGCCGGCGATATTATACGTATTCCTATCCCCCCCCTGACGCAGGAACGCAGGCTGGATCTGGTGAAGCTGGTCAAAAGTGAAGGCGAGGGCGGCAAAGTCGCTGTCAGAAATATCCGACGTGATGCCATTTCACATATCAAGGAATTACTGAAAGAGAAGGAAATTTCTCAAGATGATGAGCATCGTGCCGAGGATCTGGTACAGAAAGCAACAGATTCCAGCGTTGCCAGCATCGATAGCCTGCTGAAGGAAAAAGAAGAAGAACTAATGGAGATTTAGATCGCCTGGTTGCTTTGTTTGTTAATCCTTTAAGTATCTTACCGGCTGGGCTAAACTGTCAGCTTTCCCTTTCCAGCATTCCTGATTTGGAATAATGTCCCCTGCTGAAAATACAAAAACACCCTGTCAGAAGAACCCTGAACCCGGTACTCCCAGGCATATTGCTGTCATAATGGATGGTAATGGCCGCTGGGCGAAAAGCAGGGGGCAGCCTCGCATAATGGGGCATCGCAAAGGGGCAGAGGCGGTGCGGCGAATCATCCGTCTGTGTGGTAACAAAGGGGTAGAACATCTGACATTGTTTGCCTTCAGCAGTGAAAACTGGCAAAGACCGCCGCGAGAAGTAAAGTTGTTGATGGAGCTTTTCATCTCAGTGCTGGAAAAGGACATTGATGTGCTGGTAGAGAATGGTGTGCGTTTGCGTATCATTGGCGATCTGGATCGTTTCGGCAAGCGAATCGGTAAGCTGATCAAAAAGGCAGAAATGCGCACAGCATGCAATGACTGCATGCAGTTGACGATTGCCGCTAATTACGGTGGCCGCTGGGATATCACGCAGGCTTGCAGACAACTGGCGGTTAAATCCTGCCGGGGTGAAATAGACCCGGATAATATTGATGAAGAGCTGATTTCCAGCCACCTGGTCAGCAATGGAATTCCTGATCCAGATCTGTTTATTCGCACCGGTGGTGAAAAACGAATTAGTAATTTTCTGATCTGGCAACTGGCCTATTGCGAGTTATATTTCACCGATGTGCTGTGGCCTGATTTTTCAAAAGAGAATTTCTCTGCTGCCCTGCAATGGTTTGCCAGTCGGGAACGTCGATTCGGCAAAACCAGTGAGCAAGTCAGTGCTTAAGCAACGCTTATTGACCGTAGCTGTCCTGATGCCGATCTTTCTTGCGGCATTATTTCTAATGGATGCGCTGAGTTTTGTACTTTTTCTTCTTGTCATTCTAGTCCTCAGTCTCTATGAATGGGCAAATTTAAGTACGATCAAAGCTTCTCTCACCAGGGTGGTGTATATAGCCGCAGGTGTGGTGATTGTGGCGGCGGTTCAATACTTCGGGCTGGCAGGAAGGGAGCTATTTATATTTGTCTTCGCAATGTGGCTGGTGGTGATAGTCCGACTGTTTCGCTTTGGAAATCAGAAAAATGAGCAGCAAAGTCCTTCTGGAAATGGCACACTGGCATGGCTGGACGGTTATTTTGTATTGCTTCCGACAATACTCGGACTACAGATACTCAAGACACAGGATGCAGCTGCACCTCAACTATTGCTGGTTTTTTTCTTTATCATCTGGTCTGCAGATACAGGTGCCTATCTGGCGGGCCGCAGCCTTGGAAAACATAAATTGGCTCCACGAATCAGTCCGGGCAAAACAATAGAAGGACTCATTGGCGGACTTGTCGGGGCCTTAACAATCGCTGCCTTAGTGGGTGTGCTGGTTTGGGACTTGTCGGCAGGGAGATTAATCTTCTGGCTACTAGCGGCTGTCTTTATCACTCTGCTTTCAGTGGCAGGTGATTTATTTGAGAGTATTTACAAACGCCGGGCAGGGGTTAAGGATTCAGGTAAGCTGCTGCCGGGACACGGCGGTGTACTGGATCGTATCGACAGTGCCTGTGCCGCTTTACCGCCATACATGCTGGTGCTTTATCAGTTTGACTTTCTTGCTCCGGGCATTCTTGCATAATGAAGCAGCAGGGCATTTGTATACTTGGCTCTACCGGTACCATCGGTATAAATACGCTTGATGTGATCAGGCGTCACCCTCAGCGATTCAAAGTCATCGCACTGACAGCCAACCGGCAGATCAAGCGTATGCTTCAGCAATGTGAGGAATGGCAGCCGGAAATTGTCGTGATGTCTGACGAAGGGGCAGCTGCAGAACTCAGGCTGCTGCTGGATCAAAAAGGCTGCCTTACAAAAGTAATGGCGGGGAAGTCAGAGCTTACCGAGGTGGTGCAGCGGAAGGAAGTAGATGTGGTAATGGCCGGTATAGTCGGTGCAGTAGGGCTATTGCCGACACTGGCTGCCGTCAAAGCGGGAAAACGGGTCCTGATTGCAAACAAGGAGCCGCTTGTGATGCTGGGGCAGGTCTTTATCGAGGAAGCGAAACGTTCCGGCTCTGTTTTGTTGCCAATTGACAGTGAGCATAATGCTATTTTTCAGTGTTTGCCGGCTTCCGTTCAGCAGGCAACTGCCACACCGGTCGAGCATGAGCTGTCAGACTACGGGGTTCGCAGACTCTTGCTCACCGGCTCAGGCGGGCCTTTTCTCAATAGGGAGCTGGCTGATTTTGGCTCAATTACACCGGACCAGGCCTGTACGCATCCCAACTGGGTAATGGGTCGCAAAATATCAGTAGATTCTGCCACCATGATGAACAAGGGGCTTGAATTGATAGAAGCCTGTGCACTTTTTTCTACTGACCCTGGGCAGATCCACATCGTGGTCCATCCACAAAGCGTTATCCATTCGATGGTTGAATATGCCGACGGATCTCTTCTCGCACAGTTAGGTAATCCAGACATGCGCACACCGATTGCACATGCTCTTGCATGGCCCGAACGTATTGAAGCAGGCGTAGAAAGGCTTGATCTCCTGCAAATGGCTGCCTTGGAATTTCAGGCACCGGATATGCTAAAATTTCCTGCTTTATCATTGGCACGAACCGCAGCTGAGACTGGCGGCACGCTGCCGGCAATATTAAATGCCGGAAATGAGATTGCTGTGCAGGCATTTCTCGATGGTGAAATACGTTTTGACCAGATTATTCAGCTGGTAGAAGAGACCATGGAAGCGGTTGACCATGAACCGGACCAGGTATTGGAAAATGTACTTGCTGCAGATCAGCTGGCACGAGATTTTGCCGTGAATCGTCTTACTGCGATGTCATAGATGGCGCATGAGACTAAAAATAATATAATTATATCAATATGTTAGATGTTACATATAGTATTTTTGGATTCATCATCGCACTAGGCATACTGGTGGCCGTGCATGAGTTCGGGCACTTTTGGGTTGCGCGAAAACTCGGTATTAAAGTATTGAAGTTTTCTGTTGGCTTTGGCAGGGCAATCTGGTCACGTACAGCGAGTGACGGCACAGTTTACGCGCTGGGTGCTATCCCACTCGGTGGTTACGTCAAGATGCTGGATGAAAGCGAAGGCGAGGTCGCTGAGGAAGATAAGCCCCGCGCCTTTAACCGGCAACCAATCTGGAAGAGAATGCTGGTTGTGCTGGCCGGCCCCATGTTTAATTTCTTTTTTGCTATAGCGGCCTACAGCCTGGTTTTTGCCGGGGGTATGGAAGGCCTTACTCCTGTAGTCGGCAAGGTCGTCGAGGGCTCTGTTGCTGAAAGTGATGGTTTTCGCAGTGGTGATTTACTGCTGTCAGTGGATGGGCGGAAGCTGAATACATGGCAGGAGCAGCGCCTGTATTTATTCAGTAAGGCGCTGGCGCGCAAAACAGTTCAATATGAAGTACAGACCAGTGACGGCAGAATAATCAACCGTAGCCTGAATCTTGCTAATGTACCGATGTCTAAAATTGATGCCAGACTGGTGGCGGGCGGCATCGGACTTATTGGCTGGTATCCAACGCTATCACCAGTTATTGATCAGGTAGTCAGCGGCAAACCTGCATTTGCCGCAGGTCTAAAGCAAGGTGATTTAATTACTGCCATTGATGGAGAAAAGATAAGCAGTTGGGATGATGTCGTAAGATTGATATCAGTCAGTCCGGGAAGGCAGTTGAAACTTGATATTTCCCGCAATGGTTATTCTGAGTCTGTATTTGTCACACCGGAAACGGCAATGGATGGCAACAGGGAGATTGGGCGTATAGGAATCAGCGTGCAGCCGGTAGAAGTCCCTGCAGACAGGATAGTCATGGTCAACTATGGCTTGATGGAGTCCCTTTATCGAGGCACTGAGACGACCTGGATGATGTCTTTACTGACGCTGCGTATGCTGGCAAAAATGGTTACCCTTGAAATATCCAGCAAAAATATAAGCGGTCCGATTACCATTGCTCAATATGCGGGGAAGTCAGCACAGGTTGGCTTTAGTAGTTTTATATTGTTTCTGGCAATTGTGAGTGTGAGCCTGGGCGTACTTAATCTACTGCCTATACCTGTTCTTGATGGCGGACATTTGCTTTATTACACGATAGAGGCGGTTACCAGAAAGCCGGTTTCTGAAAAAGTAATGATATGGGGCCAGCAAGTTGGTATCCTGCTGCTTTTTTTATTAATGTCTCTTGCCGTATATAACGATCTCGGACGACTGTTTCCCTGAGGAAACTCTGAATAACCAAGAACTAGAAAATGATCAAATCAAAGATACTTTTTATTAGCTTTCTTACATTTTTCATCTGGTCTATACAGGCCTTTGCACTGGAGGAGTTTGAAGTTACAGACATCCAGGTCAATGGAATACAACGGATCTCTGCTGGTACCATCTTCAATTATTTGCCGATTAAGGTGGGTGATTTTGTAGATGATAATGAAGTAAACGAAGCCATAAAAGCGCTATATGATACTGGTTTCTTTCAGGATATTGAGTTAAGCCGGGAAGGCGGTGTGTTGATTGTCGATATTGTTGAGCGCCCGACTGTTGCCAGTGTAGAGTTTTCCGGTAACAAGGAATTCGAAACCGAAGCGCTGAAAAAAGGTATGTTACAGGTCGGTTTTGGTGAGGGGCTGGTTTTCAAAAAAGCCATCCTGGAAAAGGTGTCTCAGGAACTTCGCACACAATATTACAGTAGCGGCAAATATTCTGTAGATATCAAAACAACCGTTACACCGCTGGAAAGAAACCGGGTAAAAATCAATATTGACATAAAGGAAGGAAAAACAGCCAGAGTCGGTGATGTTTCTCTTGTAGGAAACAACGTGTTTTCTGACAAAAAACTATTAAAGAATTTTAAGGTAAAACCCAAAACGGGATGGAACAAACTGAATTTTCTCAGTAAGTCAGATCAGTATTCAAAGCAGAAGTTGGCAGGTGATCTTGAGGCCTTGCGCAGTTATTACCAGGACCGGGGCTATCTGGATTTCAAAATTGAATCCACCCAGGTGTCAATCAGTGAGAATAAAAAGAAGATATTCATCACCATCAATATTTCTGAGGGCAAGGTCTATACAATAAAGCAGGTCAGTCTACGGGGGAAATTTGTGGTACCTGAAGAAGACCTGAAGGTTCTGGTGACGATTTTCAATGGTGACATTTTCTCCCGCAAGGAAGTAGAAAAAACCAGTAAGGCAATTAGTGACCGTCTGGCTGAGTCCGGGTATACGTTTGCTAATGTTAATGCGATACCTGATATTGACAAGGAAAACCGGACGGTTTCATTTGTTTTTGCCATAGATCCATCTAAAAGGGTCTATGTCAGGCGAATTAATATTTCCGGCAATACAACAACAAGAGATGAAGTTATTCGGCGGGAGCTCAGGCAAATTGAAGGCGGCTGGCTGTCTACCAAAGATGTCAGGCGTTCAAAAGTACGTTTGCAGCGATTGAGTTTTTTTGATGATGTCAATATTGAAACCCCGGCTGTCCCCGGTACTGAAGACCAGGTTGATGTAAATGTGCGGGTCAAAGAGCGCCAGACCGGCAGTATGATGTTCGGCCTGGGTTTTTCCGAGGCAGATGGTATCCTGTTGCAGGCAAGTATCAATCAGAAAAATTTGTTTGGTTCCGGCAGGGAGCTGGATTTAAGTCTTGATACATCCAAAGTTACAAAATCAATCAGATTGCGTTATTTCAATCCCTACTATACCGTCAATGGTGTAAGCCGTGGGTTCTATCTGACCTACACTGACATTGATGCGGCCGAGGCGGACCTTACCAGGTACATCAATGAAACCCTCAGTCTTGGTGTCAATTATCGTATTCCACTTTCAGAAAATAACAGTTTTACCTTTAGTTTTGGTCCTGATCGTACCAATCTTTCTGCAACTGATGGTACGCCGGATGAAATTCTGGCTTATATAGCGGTGCATCCGAATGACTGGTATTTAAAAACCACGGCAAGCTGGCTGCATGATACACGTGACAGTATTCTTTATCCCACAAGGGGATTTTATGCCCGATTTCTTGGCGAGGTATCGATTCCGGGCAGTGAGATCGATTACTATAAGACCGGCGCATCATTCTCCTGGCATTTACCCACAATCAGTGAAGTTGTTCTGAAATTTAGCGGTGACCTGGGATATGGTGATGTTTACGGTGACACCCTGTTATTCCCGTTTTACAAAAATTACTATGCGGGCGGCAGCAGTTCTGTCAGAGGCTATAGAGCCAGATCGCTGGGGCCTCGGGACAGTAACGGAGATCCTATAGGTGGTAGTCGTAGAGTCGTTGGAGGCTTTGATATTCTGATTCCCTTCCCCTTCAGTGAAAAGAAAGATAAACGGCTTTCTTTGTTTATGGATGGCGGCATGGTGTTTGCCCCAAGAGAGGATATCGACCTGGCTGAAATGCGGTATTCCTATGGTGTTGGATTATTCTGGTATTCACCTGTTGGCCCACTCGCCCTCAGCTATGCTTTACCCATCAATGACGAGCTTGGAGATGATCTGGAAAAATTCCAGTTCACAATCGGCAGGGGATTCAAGTAAACTATCAACCTGACAGTACCACAATCTTGAGAAATGAAAATCATGTCTAATAAAATTAAAGTTATTGCAATGCTGACTTTTGCGATGGCATTCTTTCCCGCAGTATCTTCTGCTGAAACAAAAATTGGCTTTGTTAATCTGGTCAAATTAATTGAAGAAGCGCCGCAGGGTGCATCAGCCACGAAGAAGATTGAGGCAGAGTTCAGCCCGCGCGACAATGCGATACGCAAGAAACAGAAGAAGATTCAGAAACTGGAGTCGGATCTGGAAAAAAATAAACTGGTTATGAAGGCCTCTGAGTTATCAAAGAAAGACGCGGAACTTAGCAAGCTTTCCCGCAGCATCAAACGCGAAGCAGAAGAATTTCGCGAAGATTATAATCTGCGTAGAAATGAAGAATTAAAAATATTACAAAAGGTTGTGCGGGAAGCTATAAACGAAGTTGGGAAAGAAAATAAGTTTGATTTGATTATGGCTGAAGGCGTACTTTTTGCCAGTAAAAAGGCAAATATCACGGAGTTGGTACTAAAGAAACTGCGTAGTAAGTAAGGCCTTCACCTGTACTGTGAGTTTTCTGTTATCTGAGCTGGCTACTCGATTTGACCTTGAACTTAAGGGCTTGCCTGAAGTAAAAATAAGGACTGCTGCCAGTTTGCTGGATGCAGGTAAAGACGATATCAGCTTCTGTACAGGTCGTCGCCATCTTTCTGAGCTTGAAGGGACTCAGGCAACAGCCGTTATTCTTCACCCTGATATGGCAGATTGTTACGGGGGGAATGCGTTATTGAGTGAAAACCCACATCTGGCTTTTGCAAGAATATCCCGTTTATTGTACCCGGAGAGACGCAGGCCGGCGGGAATCCACCCGTCTTCCGTTGTCCATGCCGAGGCTTTTGTGCATCATACGGCAAGCATAGCTGAAAATGTCATTATTGAAAAATCAGTAAACATAGCTGCTGGATGTGAAATCGGGGCAGGGTGCTTTGTGGGTGAAGATACCGTTATTGGTGAAGGTACTGTACTAAAAAATAACATCACCATTCATCATGAAACAGTAGTGGGCAGAAGCTGCATCATGCATAGTGGGTGTGTTATTGGCTCAGATGGCTTTGGGCATGCACGTGAAGGTGATCACTGGATACCCGTTCCTCAACTCGGGAAGGTGGTGATCGGTAATGATGTCAGTATTGGGGCAAATACAGCCATAGATCGCGGCGCTCTGGGTGATACTCTGATAGGCAATGGCGTCAAAATAGACAACCTGGTGCATATTGCCCACAATGTGAGTATTGGAGATGATACCGCTATTGCCGCTTGTGCAGGTTTTGCAGGCAGTACGGTGGTCGGCAAACGATGTACATTTGCAGGTCAGGTCGGGGTGGCTGATAACATTTCGATTTGTGATGATGCTCATTTTACCGGGCAAACAGCGGTCCGTTCTGATATTACTGTGCCAGGCGTATATTCCTCCGGCACATTACTTGAGGAGACGCGTAGCTGGTTAAAAAATGCAACGCGTTTCAAACAACTAAATTTACTTTTTAAACAGGTCAGGGATCTGACAAAGAAGCAGGCATAAATAACACGAAAGGCCAGATGATGAACACCATAGATATCCATGAAATTCTCAAGTACCTGCCGCACAGGTACCCCTTCCTGCTGATAGATCGGATTACTGATTATGAAAAAGATACATCATTAACTGCAATCAAAAATATCACCTATAACGAACCATTCTTTCCGGGGCACTATCCCAGCAGGCCGGTTATGCCGGGTGTTCTATTAATCGAAGTGATGGCGCAGGCGGCTGCTTTACTGGCCGCAATAAGCTCAGATGTGAAAGGTGGTGACAGCAATCTGGTTTACTATTTTGTTGGTGTAGACAAGGTACGCTTTAAAAGACCAGTAGAGCCTGGTGATCAGTTGAAAGTGGACGTATCACTGGACAGGAAAGTGCGTGGAATGTGGTTTTGCTCATGTGTGATTACTGTTGATGGCGAGCGCTGTACCTCATCTGAATTGATGTTTACCGCACGGGAGGTTTGAGTGATCTCCCCTCATGCCATTATTGAGGAAGGTGCTGTTATAGGAAAGGATGTCTCAATTGGGCATTTTTCCATCGTAGGAAAAAATGTAAAGATAGGAGACGGGACTAAGGTAGGCCCGTATGTCACCCTCACCGGCCATACCAGTATAGGAAAAAATAACCATATTTTTCAATATTCTTCTGTTGGTGAAGTCCCACAGAGCACTGCTTATAATAACGAGCCGACCGAGCTGTTGATCGGTGATAATAATGTCGTGCGTGAGTTTTGTACCCTTCATGTCGGTACACAGGAAGGCGGTGGAATCACACGCATCGGCAATGACAATTTTCTCATGGCTTATGTCCATATCGCACATGATTGCATACTGGGCAACAACATAATTTTTGCAAATGGCTCCAGTCTGGCAGGCCATGTAGTCGTCGGTGATCATGTTATTTTTGGCGGTTTTACCCTGATTCATCAGTTCTGCAAAATTGGCGCTCATGTTATGACAGGCATCGGCGCAGTTTCTTTCAAGGATATTCCACCCTATCTCAAGGTGGCCGGTAATACAGCACGTCCATACGGGATCAATGTGAAGGGCTTGCAGCGCCGTGGATTCGATGAGGACGATATTTCAGCATTAAAGAATGCATACCGGACGCTCTATCGTTCACAGCTTAGCTTTCAGGATGCTATAGACGATATTCTTAAGTTGTCTGCTGAAGATGCGAATGTAAAAATATTTGCTGATTTTCTGCTCAATAGCGAACGGGGTGTCGTTCGCTGAAACGATACCATGCAGGAAAGGAAAATATTTAAGATAGGCATCGTTGCTGGTGAAGTCTCGGGTGATCTGCTTGCTGCCGGACTAATTCGTGAACTGAGGCAATACCCTTATACATTCGAATTTACAGGCATTGCCGGCCCGAAGATGCAGGAGCAGGGCTGCGAAAGCCTGTACCCAATGAACAAACTGACTCTCATGGGGCTGGATGGCCTTTTTGCAAGATTGTCGGAAATTCTACAAATTCGCCGCAGCCTGGTGCATTATTTTGAGGCTGATTCACCTGATTTATTCATCGGTGTTGATGCCCCGGATTTTAATCTGGGTCTTGAAAAAAAATTACGTAAATCAGGAATTCCTGTGTTGCACTATGTCAGTCCGACTGTCTGGGCCTGGCGAAAATATCGTCTCAGGTCTATGCGCCACTCCATAGACAGAATTCTTGTTTTGTTTCCCTTTGAGCTCGAATTCTACCGCCAGCATAAGTTGAATGCGAAGCTGGTCGGTCACCCTATGGTCAGGGATATAAATAGTGATCCGGACATTGATTCATTGAGGAAAAGTTTTGGGCTTTCTTTGCAAAAAAAAGTAATCGCCCTGTTGCCGGGAAGCCGGCGCGGGGAGATTCAGCGTATGGCAGGGGACTTTTTACAGGCAGCGGCTGAACTTGCTGGGAAATACCCGGATCTGCAGTTTGTTACAGCCATGCCTGATTCCGCACTGATGGATGTGTTTGAGGAAGAAGTGCAAAAGGCTGATATAAAAAGTATTGATCTGGTTCGTGTCGTTGGACACTCCAGGGACATTATGGCATGTGCAGATATTCTCATGCTTGCCTCAGGTACGGCTGCTCTTGAAGCGGCAATTGTCGGCAGACCCGTCGTTGTTGCTTACAAGGTATCCTGGCTCACAAAAACCATGGTGCAATTGCTTGCCAGAGTAAAATATTTTTCCATGCCGAATAATCTGGTCGGCTATAGACTGGTTCCGGAACTGATGCAGGATGATTGTACGCCAGAAAATCTTGAACGTGAGGTGAGTCGATATCTCAGTGATGAAACAGAGGCCAACAAGGTTACAAAAGCATTTAAGCAGATACGAGAAAGCCTGGATCTTGATTCCGACCGCCTGGCAGCAGAAACAGTGCTGGATATGCTGGGCTTGAATTATGAAACAGAACCGGGGCAGGGGCGGTAAAGATGTCCTGCCTATTCGTCGCAGGGGTTGATGAGGTTGGTCGCGGTCCTCTGGCTGGGCCTGTTGTGACAGCGGCAGTTATACTTGATAGCCGACATGTTATAGATGGCCTGGCTGATTCGAAGCGCCTGACTGAAAAAAAACGCCAGCAACTGGACCAGTTGATCAGGCAGCATGCTGTCAGCTTCTCGATAGGACAGGCTGATGTCGACGAGATTGATCAGCTGAATATTTTGCAGGCCACCATGCTGGCGATGCAGCGAGCGGTTGCAGGGCTAACAATAAGACCTGACAAGGTGCTGGTGGATGGAAACCGCGTTCCTGCATTTTCCTGTAAAGCAGAGGCTATTGTAGGCGGTGATGGCCTGGTCGCCGAGATTTCAGCTGCCTCAATCATTGCCAAGGTTTATCGCGACAGTATGATGAATGACTTGCATCATCAGTATCCACAATACGGTTTTGACCGCAATAAAGGGTACCCCACTCGCATGCATCGTGAAGCACTACAGAAGTATGGTGTAACGCCAGTTCACCGTCGCAGTTTTGCACCGGTAAAACAAGCGATTGAACGCCATGCTTAAACACCCCTTTATCCATCTTCATCTGCACTCGGAATATTCCCTGGTAGATAGCATCCTGCGCATCAACAACATTATAGATGCCACTGCAGAGCAGCACATGCCTGCTGTAGCGGTGACCGATTTATCCAATGTTTTCTCTGTGGTCAAATTCTATAAAGCCGCCATGGCTGCTGGTATCAAGCCAGTTCTGGGTTCTGATGTGTGGATTGAACGGCCTGAACAACCGGGCAAGCCTTTCCGCCTGGTTCTGCTGTGCAAGGATGAAAAAGGCTATCGTAACCTGACACATTTGCTGTCAGAGGCCTTTCGTCATGGCCAGCACCTGGGTGGACACGCCTGTATTTCAAAACAGGAATTGACTACGCATAGTGATGGCCTGATAGCACTGTCTGCCGCCACTCAGGGAGATATAGGAAACGCCTTGCTGCATGGTTCAGGCGAACAGGTGAATCAACTGGTGGATGAATATCTGCAGATATTCGGTGACAGTTTTTATCTTGAACTGCAGCGTACCGGAAGGCCTGGCGATGAAGAGCATGTTATCAAGGCCATGGATCTGGCAGCACGCCGTTCTCTGCCCGTGGTGGCGACAA
>JAUWVE010000160.1 GCA_030617565.1 Gammaproteobacteria bacterium
TTTTACATTTTTCAAAGAGTGCTTTACTATTCAGTTGCACACAAATTAATAATTGTGAAAAAGGAGTCTGTAGTCGCATGAAAACCGTACTGGTTGTAAACGCCAAGGGTGGTTGTGGTAAGACAACATTATCGATTAACCTGGCAAGTTATTTTGCTACAAATGACTTGAAGACTGTGCTGGTCGATTTCGATCCGCAGCAATCTGCTCTGGAATGGTTAGAAGAAAGAAACCCGGATCACTATTATGAAATCGTGGGTATCTCACCTTTTGACCATCGCCTGCGTTTTGCGTCCGATGTTGATCGTGTCGTGCTTGATGCCCCGGCACGTATTGAGGGAAAACAGCTGACCGATCTGGTGCGACGTGCAGATATAATCCTGGTGCCTGTTTTGCCATCCCCGATAGACATGCGCGCTGCTGCTCATTTCATCAAGGATCTATTACTGACCGGCCATATCGAGGAAAAAAAGATTGCCGTTGTTGCCAACCGTGTACGTGAAAATACCCTTATTTATCAGGAACTAAATAAGTTTCTCAAGCATCTTGATATTCCCTTTCTGGCCAGCATCCGCGACAGCCAGAACTATATTCATGCCGCAGAGAAAGGTCTGGGAATCTTTGATATGCCCTGGTATCAAGTGTCTCATGATATTGAACAATGGAAACCACTGATTCGCTGGATTAACCGCAACTTAGATTGATCATCTCGTCAATCCAGGCCATCAATTCGGGTTAGTAACTACCGTAGCTGCTGAATGACCTCTGCTGTCTGCGGCCGCACGCCATGCCAGATCTGAAACGATTCAGCTGCCTGCTCCACCAGCATCCCTAAGCCATCACTGCACTGGGCCGCTCCATTTTCATTCGCCCAGACGAGAAAAGTGGTGGGTACACTGCCATACATCATGTCATATGCCAATGCATCCTCGGCAAAAATGCTGCCCGGCAGATCAGGCACTTCACCCTGCAGGCTGGCTGCCGTGCCGTTGATGACTATATCGTACGAAGCTGACCCGATCTCATGCAGGCCGCTGGCAGTACAGGGTCCCGACCCGGCAAATACGGCCGCCAGTTCTGCGGCCCTGGCAGCTGTGCGGTTCGCAATATGTATCAGTGCAGGCTGCGCATCCAGCAAAGGCCCCAGCACACCTCTCACCGCGCCACCGGCACCGATCACCAGCACCCTTGCCCCTGTCACAGACTTAGCCAGATTGACTTCGATATCCTGCAGCATCCCCGGACCATCCGTATTCTCGCCATAGATATTGCCGCTATCAAGAAACTTCAGCGTATTAACAGCACCTGCAAGCTCCGCCCGGGTGGACCGCCGGTCAGCCAGCTTCCATGCCTCAATCTTGAACGGCACGGTAATGTTCAGACCCTTGCCACCGATAGCCCTGAACTGCCTGACAGCCGATTCAAAACTTCCCAGATCAACATGGATGGCCCTGTATTCCAGCGCAATGCCGCACTGCTCAGCAAACAAACTGTGAATAAGCGGCGATTTGCTGTGACTAACCGGGTTGCCCATAACGGCATATTTTGCTAATTCTGACATGGTGGTTCCTGATTTAGGGTGCTTGCACAATTTCGATATTATAACGGCTTCAGCGCCGTGCCGGAGAATGGAAGATAGGACTTATAAGCTAAAGGTAAAAGGCTAAAGGTGAAAGGAAAATCAAAACCGCAACCCTCTTTAGCCTTTAGCCTTTTACCTGCCGTTAGCCCAGCCTGTCCAGCCGCAGCCTTTCCCTGTCATCAAACAGCCTGCGGCAGCCGATGACGATGGCTGTAATCGTTCCCAATCCAGTTCCTGCAGCAACCAGGAACATGATCAGTATCTGGTATTTCACTGCTTCAACAGGTGGTGTTCCAGCCAGTATCTGGCCCGTCATCATGCCGGGCAGGCTGACCAGGCCTGCCACCGACATGGCATTGATAATCGGTATCATGCCAACCCGTATGCTGTCACGCCGTATATCTGAAACAGCACTGCTCCAGGTCTCACCTAATGCCAGTCGGCCATCAATAATTGTACGCTGCTCCCAGACATTGCGGGTCAGGTTGTCCAGCCCCAGAGTAATCCCGTTGAGGGTATTTCCCAGCAACATACCTAACAGCGGAATTGAGTACTGCGGTAAATACCATGGATCAGGCTGTACAATCACCACCAGCGCCAACAGGGTGACGCTGAACGCTGAAACAAACATGGACGAGGTGCCCAATAAGAAACCCCAGCTGCCTATGAAACGTCTTTTCTGACGCACCATCACTTCACGCCCGGCTGCCAGCAACATGACAATGGACATCAGTGCTATCCAGTACAAATCACTTGCTGCAAAGACTATTTTCAATACCAGTCCCAGCAATAACAGCTGTGCCACAGTTCTAAGGCCTGCAATCAACAGCGCCCGGCTATTCCCAAGCCGCATGCGCCACTGCAGCAGCGCCACAAACAGAACCAGCGAAGCGGCAATCGCCAGATCAATCGCCGACAGACTGATAACATTCATCGGCCCTGCTCCTTAATGCTTCCATCATGCTGAATAACCATGACTCTATTGGTTAGTCGCTTGAGCTGCTCCGGATCATGGCTTACCCAGAAAACGGGCACATCCCTCTGTCTCATATAATCAGATACCAGTTGCTCAACATCGCGAGTATGTGATGCATCTAGCGATGCCGTCGGTTCGTCCAGCAGCAATACCTCAGGCAGGCGACTGAGACAGCGAGCCAGTGCCCAACGTTGTTTCTCCCCACTTGAGATACGGGTAACTTTCCAGCTCTGAACATCCTCTTCAAAACCAAGCTGTTGCAGACAGGCAATATCTGTTTGCAGAAAATGCTCACCCACAGTCTCGAACCACCAGGCACTCTCAGTCGACAGGTAAGCGACCTTTTTTCGCCATTCATGCGCCGCCATTGACTCTCGAGAGAAATCATCCAGTGAAACTTCACCGGTAGACGGATCAAGATCGGCGATCGCGCGTAGCAGCAGCGACTTGCCCGAGCCGGACGGCCCGTTCAAACCCGTGATTTCCGCGCCATGCAGACATAAGTTCAGCGCAGCAAGGTGCCGCACAACCATGCCCGGCACACGGGATTGTAAATTAGAAATAACCAGATCGGCCATGCAGGCACCTGAAGACTATTGCAAATGAAAAATTACGGCTATTATAGCAGGGTGGATATAAACAGATTCTTTTAACCGCAAAGACGCAAAGACGCAAAGAAGAATATTGTGCTTAAAATATTACGACACGACCCGGTAAAATATTAACTGCACCTGCATATCACCTGAGCACCCATCATCATAAACCCTAAAAAGGGTTTTCTTTCTCCGCGCCCTGGCGCCTTTGCGGTGAAAAACTCTTTTAATAAAGAAAATATCGAACAACCATGACAAACCAGCTCCCTACAATTATCATGACTGCCGGCGAGCCTGCCGGT
>JAUWVE010000178.1 GCA_030617565.1 Gammaproteobacteria bacterium
GTCTCCTACATCCAGTCGACGGACACCAAGAGCATGCCATGCTTCTTTGCCTGACAATGTAATCAGGCTATCCGCGCTAAATCCTTCTTTCAGGTAGAACGTGGGCATACTCATGCTTGCTTGCCTGTAGGCAAATAGACTTCGTAACGAACGACTTTTCCTTCATGCAGTGCGACGTGATCATCAGCCAGCGGTGAAGCGTGTAACGGTCTCTTCACCACGACCCTGCGCAGAGCATATTGACGAGCAACACGAAGTAGCTCTTCATCATCGCTGTCTTCACCTACAATGTTGCGCAATATCCTGACTGCTTTTGGAGGCAAGGCAGATCGCTTTCGTTTTGGCGGGAACATGGGATCCATAAATATCACATCTGCTGCAGGAAGTTTCCTGATTTGATCAATGGCATCACCAAAGTGAGTTTCTATTTTTTTTACCAGCGATAATGTTGAATCTGTTGCCGTATGCAGAGCTGATACCAGCAAGGCGAACACCACCGGGTTACGTTCAATAGCAATGACTTTATCAGCGATCATGGCCAGCTTGAGGGTATCGCCAGCCAAACCCGCGGTAGCATCTATGACAGTCCCACCCCGTGCAGGTGCAAGCGCACGTAACAAGGGCTGTTTACCGGTAAATGCAGCTGGTTTTGATAAAACCGGCTGTATTTTTTCTCCCTCATCAGTGTTTAACACCAGGCCATCATGTTCACAGGATAAATAATAGCCTTCAGCCGGGGGTTCACTACATACAGGGAGATTCAGTATGGCCAGGGCATCAATCAGATCTGTCGATAAGCTGGAGTTACAGCTCTCCAGCAGAGGGATCTCACTGTCCTGCATAATCAGGCTGAAGAATCATCAATCACATCACGCCGTGGCCAGACCTTGAGCAGAACTTGAACCACAGTCGCCAATGGGATAGCAAAGAATACACCCCAGAAACCCCATAGACCACCAAAAACAAGTACTGCAATAATGATCGCAATGGGATGAAGATTCACCACCTCGGAAAACAGCAAGGGAACCAGAACATTGCCATCCAGTGCCGGGATAATTCCGTAGGAAAAGATCAGCCAGCCAGTCTGGGGAACCCATCCCCATTGGAAAAATGCTATCAGCATTACCGGTATCGTCACCACCGCTGCACCGATATAGGGAATGATTACAGAGAGACCCACCAGTACTGATAACAGCATGGCAAACTGCAGGCCAAACCATGAAAAAACAGCATAGGTCACTGACCAGACGATAATAATTTCCCACGCCTTACCACGTACATATTTGGCTATCTGGCTATTCACTTCAATCCAGACTGTCGTTGCCAGCTTGCGTTGTTTTGGCAAAAAACCACTCATCCAGGCTGTAATCAATTCTTTGTCTTTGAGAAAAAAGAAAACCAGCAATGGAACCAGAAATAGATAGACAACAATTGCCAGCAAGTCCGGCACTGATGCCAGACTCTGGGTAAGAACATACTGTGCGGTTCCGCCAATTTCAGAACGAATAATTACCACCAGCTCACGAATCTGGCCTTCGGTAATCATTGCAGGATATTTTGCCGGCAATTCCAGCAAGGTCTGCTGGCTGGCAGAGACCATGCTGGGAAGCTGTTGCAATAATTGAGTGACCTGGGTTGAAAGTAGGGGCAGCAACCAGAACAACAACAACAGGTAGATCACGAGGAAGAAGATAAATGTAATCACTGAGGAGACCAGGCGGCTAAGCTTTAATCTATGCAGCCGTCTTACCATGCCTTCCAGCAAATAGGCGATGACTATGCTGGCAAAGACCGGCGCCAGCATATCGCCCATAGCAAGTACGACGAACAGCACAGCTGCCATCAATAACAGCAATATCACTGCCTGTGGATCAGAGAAATACCTCTGCCACCAGAGCCTTACAAGATTCATTGACATGTCTCTCTCATCTTCATTGTGGGCAGATTATACTTCTTGTCTGGACAGGGATAAATGCCGTCAGCATGGCATCTATATGGCTTTCTCGTTGATGCATTGTTATATTCGTTTCAACATGATCAGGATCACAATACAGGAAAACGATTTCAGTCTCGAGCAGGAGATTAATCTATTGCGAAAAGACCGTATTGATATTGGCGCGATCGCAAGCTTTACCGGGCTGGTACGTGATCTTAATGAGGGTGACGAAGTCAGTTTATTGACACTTGAACATTACCCGGGCATGACGGAAAGCCAGTTAAATGAGATTGCCACCGAAGCCGAGTCTCGCTGGCCGCTGCAGGCTATCACCATCATCCACCGTGTTGGAACTCTTGCGCCTGGAGATCAGATAGTCCTTGTCATTACTGCCAGCCCACACAGATCAGCTGCCTATGAATCAAATGAATTCATCATGGATTACCTGAAAACCCGGGCAACCTTCTGGAAAAAAGAAGAACTGGAAAACCGCTCGCGCTGGGTAGACAGCCGTCATAGTGATGATGATGCTGCCGGGCGTTGGAAGAAACCGGCTTGAAGTGCCTGCGACTCTCAATCATAATAAATTCACAATAATGTTGGGCTTCGCTACTCTCAGCCCAACCTACGAAAAAATATTTAAAAACTAAAATTTAAACAGGAAATATCATGGGATTTCTAGAAAATAAAAAGATACTAATCGCCGGCGTCGCCAGTGACCGCTCAATTGCTGCTGGTACTGCACTTGCCATGGCGGCACAAGGTGCTGAACTGGCATTTACCTACCAGACAGAAAAACTGCAAAAACGGGTAGAAAAAATAGCCGAAGCCTGTGGTTCATCTATCATCCTGCCCTGTGATGTGGCTGAAGATGAACAGATTGACAATGCATTCGCTGAGCTAGGTAAGGAATGGGATGGTCTGGATGGCATTGTTCATTCCATTGCCTTTGCCCCACG
>JAUWVE010000172.1 GCA_030617565.1 Gammaproteobacteria bacterium
CGCAAACGCAGATTTTTCTGCATCGGCTCACGACGAAGATCAAGAAAGCGGTGGCGCAGCCGAACAGATTCGGTGGTGTCGTCATCATCTAGCTGAAAAGGTAAAGGCTCGGAGCTATTCAATAGTTCCAGCTCAGTGGTATAAACCTCGACCTTGCCTGTAGGAATATTCAGATTAACAGTGCCTTCCGGACGGTGACGAACCCGGCCTTTGACACGCAGCACATACTCATTCCGCACATGCTCGGCCAGTTCAAAGGCTGCCCCTTCATCAGGGTCAAGCACCACCTGAACAATGCCGGTACGATCGCGAAGATCAATAAATATGACGCCGCCATGATCACGTCGACGATTGACCCAGCCGCATAGCTCGACGGTGCCATCAATATGTTTTTCTGTGACTTCGCCACAATTGTGTGTACGCATCATTTCAATATTGCCTTCGGTATTATCTGATTAAATCGTTTATCTGCTGATGGAATAACAAAACCGCTGACTCCTAAGACTCAGCGGTTTAATGTTTTGATATATTTTCTGTAAACGCCTATTTTGACGCATCCCCACTCGGGCATGTGCTGCAGGCAGCTGCCTTTTTCTCCGGCTTACTGCCTGAATTCTTGAAATCAGTTTCGTACCAGCCGGTTCCTTTAAGATGAAAAGCAGAAGCGGAAAGCATCTTTTGCAAAGCCTGCATTTTACACTTCGGGCACTCGGTCAGCGGGTCATCGGAAAACTTCTGGATAGCCTCTAGCTGATGGCCACATTCATCACATTTGTATTCATAAATTGGCATGTGTCTGTCCTGTTCTGATCGGCACTGTCTGCCGCCGGGTAATATTGTGGGAAATATGGCGTCTTTTCTACGTTTTTCAAGGATAAGAAGCTGATTATATACGTAAATGGGTACTGGCGCATCAGGCTTCTATTTATGCGCTGCTACACGACAGGGCTTACCCCAGGCGGATTTGAACAGGCGAAGACTGGCGCCCGAAGGGTGCAGGCCATGAATGGCCTGTAAAAAAATAAACTCGATCATATCTTACTGATTGAACAGTAATGGATTGGCTTAATTAGCAATATTAAACCTGTCAGGTAATTTAACACTTATTAAATTAAGTGACTGTAAGTCATTGAAATTATTGGTTGGCATGGAAATTGCTCATAACCACACAAAACATAAACTACATTTGTATTGAGGGAGAAAAATAATGATTATTGATACCAATGTCACCTGGCATAAAAGTCAGGTGACCCGCAGCAACAAAGAGTCCCTGAACGGCCATAAGGGCTGCGTAATCTGGTTTACTGGCTTGAGTGGTTCGGGGAAAAGCACCATCGCAAACGCCCTTGATCATAAGCTTCATCAGTGGGGCATGCACAGTGCGGTTCTGGATGGGGACAATGTCCGTCACTCACTCAATGCCGGACCATCCATGCTGCTGGAGACATATGGCGAGGATTTTGCACA
The DNA here is from genome assembly GCA_030617565.1 of Gammaproteobacteria bacterium. GTDB lineage: Bacteria > Pseudomonadota > Gammaproteobacteria > BMS3Bbin11 > BMS3Bbin11 > BMS3Bbin11. The sequence continues at coordinate 1,468 of JAUWVE010000172.1, forward strand.
GCGTTTTGGTCTTGGGTTTTCCGCCATAGACCGGGAAGAGAATATCCGGCGCATTGGTACAGTTGCCCAACTCTTCTCCCAGGCCGGCATCATCGCACTGACAGCCTTCATAAGTCCCTACCGTATTGATCGTGACAGAGTGAGGAATAACCTCCACTCAGGAGAGTTTATAGAGGTGTTCGTCGATACACCATTAGAAGTGTGTGAATCGAGGGACCCCAAGGGTTTGTACAAGAAAGCACGGGCAGGAGAGATCAAGGGCTTCACGGGTATCGACGATCCTTACGAAGCCCCCCAGTCACCGGAACTGGTACTCTCGGCGGCCGAAAAAACGCCTGATGTGCTTGCAGATGAGGTGATAGCCTATCTGCAGCAACAGGATATTTGTCCTTCGCTGGGAGACGACATCTTAATTGGCCAGAGATAGGTGGAGCTGCCTGGCAGGCTGGAACCGGGATTTCATGAGTGGTATACACCCAGGTTTGCGGTTGCCTCCGTCCAACAACATGAAGCCCTCCGTGGCGATTTTTATCCGTCGGTGAGATAAACAGGCAAGATGTTCCTGGTTTCAATGCCGGAGATTTCGGGATGTGTTGTCTGAGCTAGTGTAGTGTCCTTTCTTGCGGATTTGAACAGCCACAGGCTGGCCCGAAGAGTGAAGGCCATGGACGGCCTTCATAAAAGTCACTCGCACATGAAGGGCGAAACCTTCACCCGTGCAACAGCACAAAACTACTCCCCAGCAACCGTCATCTGTTCGAGCAAAATCGAACCAGTGATGATATTGCCGCGTTTATCCAGGTCATTGCCAACTCCGACAAAGTTCTGAAACATATCCATCAGGTTACCGGCCACGGTAATCTCACTGACCGGATACTGGATCTCGCCATTCTCCACCCAGAACCCGGCTGCACCACGGGAATAATCGCCGGTGACATTATCGATACCGCTGCCTATCAACTCGGTCACTAATAACCCGGTGCCCATCTGTTTCATCAGGGCCGGCAGGTCTTGTTCACCGTGTTCTATCGTCAGGTTATGCACACCACCGGCGTTTCCTGTTGTCTGCAGACCCAGTTTACGGGCGGAATAGCTGCTGAGAACATAATCCATCAGCACACCGTCTTTGATGATTGATCTTTGTTTTGTCGCTACCCCTTCATTGTCAAAAGCGGCTGAACCCAGCGCTTTAGGTATATGCGGGTTTTCCGTGATATTGATATGCTCAGGAAAAATCTTTTTACCCTTGTGATCCAGCAGAAAGGAGGATTTTCGATACAGGGCACCGCCGCTGATGGCTGATATCAGATGAGACAATAAGCTGCCCGCCGCCTGTGCCTCGTAGATGACCGGGGCCTGGCAGGTAGCAATTTTTCGAGAACCCAGGCGATCCAGTGTACGTTGGCCTGCGATTCTGCCGACTTCCTCCGCAGACTGCATTTCACTGCGGTCGCGTGCCACGCTGTACCAGTAGTCACGCTCCATCGCCTCGCCGTCACTGGCAATGACCGAGCAGCTTAGAGAATGCCTGCTGCCGTAG
>JAUWVE010000150.1 GCA_030617565.1 Gammaproteobacteria bacterium
AACCTGCTGTTCTACCGCATGGGTGATTTTTATGAGATGTTCTTTGATGATGCCCGCAAGGCCGCAAAACTGCTTGATATCACCCTGACGGCACGTGGCCAGTCTGCAGGTGAGCCGATCCCGATGTGCGGCATTCCCTACCATGCAGCTGAACAGTATCTTGCCCGCCTCACCCGTGCCGGTGAATCCATTGCCATCTGTGAGCAGATTGGCGACCCGGCCACCAGCAAGGGTCCTGTCGAGCGCAAGGTGGTGCGTGTCATCACCCCGGGTACGCTGACCGATGAAAGCTTGCTGGATGAGAAAAAGGAAAACCTTTTGCTGGCCATATCGGCTGCAAAAGACAGCTTCGGCATTGCCTGGCTGGAACTTTCTTCCGGACGGTTTAATGCCAGGCATCTGCCTGATGCGATGAACCTGGCAGCTGAAATTCAACGCCTGCAGCCGGCCGAAGTTCTAACTGGTGAAAGTGCCCGTCAACAAATAAAAGAGCTGCTGCCGACAAAAGTAAATCTACAGGCCATACCCGACTGGTACCTGGATACAAAAACGGCCACGGTATCATTACTAAAGCAGTTCAATGTGCAGAACCTGACCGCCTTCGATATTGAGGATCTTCCTGCAGGCCTGCAGGCCGCCGGTGCGGTGATCCAGTATGCCCGTGATACCCAGGGCGATGCCCTGCCTCATATCAATAATCTAAAAACAGAAAAACATGGCTGCCATGTCATCATTGATGCCGCCTCCCGACGCAATCTTGAACTGGACATCAATCTCAATGGCGGTAGAGAGCACACTCTGCTCTCGGTTCTCGATACCTGCTCAACGTCGATGGGATCTCGCTTGTTGAGTCGATGGCTGTCCAGCCCCGAGAGGGATATCTCCATTCTTCAGCATCGCCACCAGTCTATCGATGCGGTGATGAACACGATAGATAACGAAAAGCTGAATGAGATTCTTCGTCGTATTGGTGATGTCGAACGCATCCTGCCACGCATTGCCCTGGGGTCGGCGCGACCACGGGATATCAGTTACCTGCGCCAGGCATTAATGCAGTTACCCGCTTTGCATGAATGCCTTGCAGGGCTTGATAGCCCGCTGACAGATAAGCTGTTATCCGACATTGGACATTATCCAGAATTAACAGACACGCTTTTGCAGGCAATCGTTGATGAACCCCCTGCACTGTTACGTGATGGCGGGGTAATAAAACGAGGTTTCAATGCAGACCTGGATGAATTACAGACGCTGAAAGACAATGCAGGGGAATACCTGCTTGAGCTTGAAGCCCGCGAGCGGGAACGCAGCGGCATCAGTGGCCTGAAAGTAAAATACAATCGTGTTCACGGTTATTACATTGAGATCAGCCGCCTCTATTCCGACCAGGTTCCCGAAGATTACACTCGCCGGCAAACGCTTAAAAATGCTGAACGTTTCATTACACCTGAGCTAAAAGAGTTCGAAGGCCGGGCACTGAGTGCCAAAGAGCGTGCACTGGCACTGGAAAAACAGCTTTATGCTGATCTGCTCGACCGTATTAACGAAGATTTGCGGGATTTACAAACTTCAGCCGAGGCCATAGCGAATATTGATGTCATTACTGCCTGCAGCATCAATGCGAAAAGATTCAACCTCGTGCCTCCTACCTATGTTAGTTCTCCGGGAATTAATATCCAGGGAGGTCGCCACCTGGTAGTGGAACAAAACACTGTAAAACCATTTGTTCCCAATGGATGTGAACTGGATGAGAGCACACGAATGCTGGTCATCACCGGGCCGAACATGGGTGGTAAGTCTACCTATATGAGGCAAACAGCACTCATTACACTGCTTGCCTATACCGGGTCCTGGGTGCCTGCTGACAAGGTAACAATAGGGCCTGTTGATAGAATATTTACTCGTATAGGGGCATCTGATGATCTCGCCAGTGGTCGTTCGACCTTCATGGTAGAAATGACAGAAACCGCGACGATTTTACGCAACGCGACTTCCGAAAGCCTGGTCATACTCGATGAAATTGGACGTGGCACCTCGACCTTTGACGGTTTGTCACTGGCCTGGGCCTGTGCGGAAGAACTCGCCGGTAAGATCAGGGCATTCACCCTGTTTGCGACCCATTATTTTGAACTTACCAGCCTCAGCGATGAGCTAACTACGGTAAAGAACGTGCACCTGACCGCAGTAGAAAGTAAGGACAAGATCACCTTTCTCTACCAGGTGCAGGATGGCCCCGCCAACCAGAGTTATGGTCTGCAAGTTGCCTCACTGGCCGGGGTTCCGCAACCGGTCATTGCGATGGCAAAAGATAAGTTACGGGAACTGGAAACCGAACTGGTAAAACAGCATGAAGACCTGCAGCTATCCATCTTCGATTCAGCACCTGACACAGATACCGGGAAAGATATTGAAATATCAAGCCAGCTGGAAGATGAACTCAGCGCACTGGATCCGGACAGGATGACAGCACGCGAGGCGCTGGATATTATTTACCGATGGAAGGAAAAAACAAAGGATTAGGATTTACGGTTTACGTAAAACATAATTCGTAAACCGTAAAACGTTGTTCTATCCTTTCTCTTTCAGTACCTTGAGTAACTGGTCAGCAGGAAGATATCCGGGTAACACGCTGCCGTCTTCAAGTATCAAGGTTGGCGTGCCGGTTACACCTATCGATTGCCCCAGATCAAATTGTTCCTGTACCGGGTTATCACAATTCATGGCGACTAAAGTGCCGCCTTCTTTTGCTATGCCAATGGCTTTCTTCTGGTCTTCATTACACCAGGCAGAAACCGATTTTTTGAATGTAGCCGAACCGGCACCAGCACGCGGATACATCAAATAGCGAACTTCAACACCCGCCTTATTTAGTTTTGGTACTTCTTTATGCAGCATTGAGCAGTAAGGGCAATCTACGTCAGTAAAGACTGAGATTATGTGTTTTGGTTTACCCTCTGCTGAAAAGGTGATCATCTTTTTCTTATCGTAAGCATCCATCGTTTTTTTAGTGACCGCTCTTTGCGTGAATTCTGTCAGATTTTTCTTAGTCTCCATATCGATAACATTGCCATTGACTATGTAACGTCCATCTGCGGAGATATAGAGTACCTGACCATGGGCAACAAACTCATAAAGTCCTGACAGCGGTGTCAGCTTAATTGAATCAGCATCATAGCCGGGGGCAACCGCATCGAGCCGCTGTTTTATTTTATCGGGAACGGTCTCAGCAATGGCGGCATTACTCAGAAAGATTAGTGCAAGGGATAGAAGAAAAGTTTTATTCATTGTTTATCTCAAATATATTGTTAATTGGTTCAATTATAGATCAGTTTTGCATAAATACTGTGCTTCTGAATATTTCGGATTGCCACTCTAAGACAAATTTAATCATCATTGGTTCATCGCACAACCAGGGACATTTTTAAGTACCCCCTCTTCACCCTCAGTACGGGCAATAATAACGGCCCCGCATGAGTCTGAAAATACATTGACGGTAGTACGGCACATATCAAGTATTCGATCTACAGCAAGGATAAGGCCTATACCTTCAGCAGGAAGCCCTGCTGCTGCAAGGATTACCACGATGGCGACCAGGCTCGCTGCCGGGACACCCGCTACGCCTACGGAGGTCAATAAGGCGGTCGTCACAATCAGGAACTGCATACCCATACTCAAATCAATG
>JAUWVE010000218.1 GCA_030617565.1 Gammaproteobacteria bacterium
ACCGCTGGCAGAGCCGGCCATCAAGGCTGTCGAAAATGGCGACATCAAGTTTGTTCCTGAGAACTGGAGCAAGACCTACTTCGAATGGATGAATAATATCGAAGACTGGTGTATCTCCAGGCAGATCTGGTGGGGCCACCGCATCCCTGCCTGGTATGACGATGCAGGGAATTTCTATGTCGGCCATAATGAAGCAGAAGTCAGATCAGAGCATAACTTGCCTGATGACTTTAAGCTGCGGCAGGATGAAGATGTACTCGATACCTGGTTTTCCTCTGCCCTGTGGCCCTTCTCAACCCTGGGCTGGCCGGACAGCATGGAGGATGTAAATACTTTTTATCCTACTTCTGTACTGGTAACAGGTTTTGACATCATCTTCTTCTGGGTCGCCCGCATGATTATGATGGGGCTAAAATTTACCGGCAAGGTTCCTTTTCATGAGGTCTACATACACGGACTGGTACGTGACTCACATGGCCAGAAGATGTCCAAGTCAAAAGGCAATGTGCTGGATCCCATCGACCTGATCGATGGCATCGAACTGGAAACCCTGGTTAGCAAACGAACGACTGGACTGATGCAGCCAAAAATGGCAAAGACCATTGAGAAACATACGCGCCAGGACTTCCCTGACGGCATCCCGGCTTTTGGTACCGATGCTTTACGGTTTACCTTTGCCTCGCTGGCCAGCAATGGCCGTGATATCAATTTTGATCTTGCCCGGGTCGAGGGTTATCGAAACTTCTGCAACAAGCTGTGGAATGCCGCACGCTATGTGCTGATGAACACAGAAGGCCAGGACTGCGGCCAGGGAAACAATGATGAGGTAGAACTCAATGCTGCTGACCGCTGGATCATCTCTCGTCTGCAACAGGTAGAAAGCACTGCAGCTAAATCAATTAAGGAATACCGCCTGGATAGAATGTCACAGGCCCTCTACGGCTTCACCTGGGATGAATATTGCAGCTGGTATCTGGAGCTGTCCAAGGTCGTACTTAATGACCCTGATGCCAGCCCGGAAAGTCTGCGTGGCACTCGCCGTACATTGGTGCGTGTGCTGGAAGCACTATTGAGACTTCTTCACCCATTGATCCCGTTCATTACTGAAGAGATCTGGCAGCGTGTCGCACCATTGGCAGGCAAACAGGGCGAGACCATTATGCTGCAGCCTTATCCCGTCGCAGATGAAACAAAGATTGATGAATCAGCTATAGCCGAGACCGAATGGCTACAGTCCGTCATTACCGGCATTCGCAATATCCGGGGTGAAATGAATATTGCCCCGGGCAAACCTTTACCTGTTTACTTTCAGAATTTGAGGCAACAGGACACTGACTGGCTGGCTGCAAACGATAACAAGCTCAAAACACTTGCGCGGATAGAAGAAATCACCTGCCTGGCCAATGATGAAACCTCACCCGATGCCGCCACTGCACTGGTTGGTGACTTGAAAGTACTGGTTCCCTTCGGTGCCTTCATCGATAAAGACGAAGAAATCAAACGTCTGCATAAAGAGATGGAAAAAATCGAAAAAGACCTGGCCCGTTCTACCGGTAAATTGTCAAATGCTAGCTTCGTTGATAAGGCCCCGGCTGCCGTTGTTGAGAAAGAACGTGCAAGAGTCACTGAAATGGAACAGGCACTTGCATCGCTGGGTGAGCAGTTGAAGAAAATCGAGGCCCTTTAAAAAAACTCACACCACAAGTAGATAAGCTTTTGTAGGTTCGAATTCATTCGAACACAGTGCTCAAATAACTACTGGCAAGTTGCCTTTAATTTATTGTGCGAATGAATTCGCACCTACTCTTTAACGCCCATAACGACTTTGCGAAATAATTGGTTTTAGCTCTTTTAAAAACTACAAAAATGCCAGTATCTCCCGCTCTATATCTTCCTTATCAATAAGGGTCTTCTGACTGATTTCCTTATCAAATAATCCGCTAATCACTTTTGGTATTTCTATACCTGCCTCATGAGCAATAGACTTAAGAGCATCAATATCGTGCGCATCCTGTTCGCCGGTCAGGGCATTGGCAATAGTCGGTGAAAACTTGGTCCACTCCGCAGTGGAATAAGCCACCGTCTTCAGCGGTTTCGTACGGCAGCTGTCATAGGCCTTGAAACAGGTCGCTGTATGCGGATCCATCAGGTAGCCTTTTTCAAACGCCTGCTTGATATATTTCTTTCCTTCATCATCTTCGCAGTA
>JAUWVE010000154.1 GCA_030617565.1 Gammaproteobacteria bacterium
AATGACATTTAATGGATTAAAACCCTGCCCTTTTTGTAAATCACAGCATACCGAGGAAACCAGTAATGGCCAGATACTTTGCCATGAATGTAATGCCAGTGCATCGCTAGAGATGTGGAACAAACGCCCGCTTGAAGATGACCTTGTATCCAGTGCGTTGAAACTTGCTGCGAACTCGTGCCATATGTCGTTCAATGCCGGTCATCACCGTATCAAAAATAAGGCATGAATCCAGGCGTATCTATACATCTTCTTCACCAGCTAATTGGCCAATATTTTCCAGTGCAGGCAAGGCATCCTCTGTAATGCCCTGCAACTCACCCGACAACCCCATCATATTGGAGGTGATCCGATCGAGTTGAGCTTCACGTTTTTTCCATAATCGCTGCATGGGTGCTTTTTCTTTTTCCAGATCAGCTTTCATTGCCTGATAGGCATCCACCACACCGCGAATTTTCTGCGCAAACTGAGGACTGCAAAGATAATCATAGAGCGCTTCCATCTTTTCGTTCTTGCCATGCTCGGTCAGCTTCTGCTTCTGTTTTTCAATCAGCGTCATACGCAAGGCTTCTGCAACAGGCCGCACGGCATAAGGCCGGACAATCCAGACGTCCTCTTCAAACATGAAGGGCTCATGTGTTTCACGGGGGAATGCGGTTGTGACCAGTACCGCGATCTCAGCCCCTGCTTCATGTTGATCATCCTTGAGTTTAGTCACCCACGCATTTGACCAGTTCTCCGCTCGCTTGGCTTCCCAGCTGATCTTGCCACAAATCATCCCAGTTCGCGTCATGACCGTCTGAGTGACGTCTGCACCCCTGACACCTTTTTTAACTTCCAGGATTTCATCCAGGGGGAAGGATGCTTTTAATGATTCCTCAATCTCCAGCTCAAGAACCTCCCCCTGTAATTGTGATGACCCTTGCTCCAGCTTACGTTTCAGGTCCTCGTTCGCTTTCTGGGCATCTTCGATTTTTTTACGCAGTTCTGCTTCGCGCAATTTGTAATCATCAGAGACCTGCTTCTGAATTTTTTCTTTTTCTTCATTCAGCTGACGCTGAAGCTTGATCTCGAATTCTTTTCTGTCTTCATCAAGCTTGTTCATATCCTGTCTGAGCTTGAGTTCCTGCGATCGGTATTCATCAAGTTTTTTATCTTTGCTGGCAAGGTCCTGTTCAAACTCTTTCAATCTCGCCTCAGCATCTGCCCGCGCTTCTCTGGCTGCCTTTTCCTTTTCATGATCAATCTCTTTTTTTAGCTTATTACTGTTATTTTTACTTTCATCCAGTTTGTCATTTAATTCACTTATACGGGATTCGAATGTCCGGGCAGCATGTCGTTCAGCTTCTTTTTCTGCTAACAGCCTGAATTTCTCACGCTCTTCTGTCATAGCAGAATCAAATTCATCGGCATAACGTTCAATGGTTTGCTGGGTAATGCCATCCTGCAGATGGAATTCATGCCCGCAATCCGGGCAGGTAATGATCTCATCTGCCTTGAGAATGATTTTTTTGGACATTTATTACCCCTTTTTCCTTGATTTGATAAAAGCCGAGTTCCTGTCGTACCTGGTAAGTTTGCAGGAATGATTGCTCATGGTCTTTAAGTACTCAGCGAAGAGATATTGTTACATAGTATTTCAGTGTAATTTGAGTTTCTTTTATCGATATCCAACAGTCATAACATGGCCATCACTGACCACAAGCCAGGCATTCAATATATTTCCAAACTTTTCTACCCGCTCATAACCATAGCATTTCGCAAGATGAAGTAAACGCGAACCATGCCTGGCAGGCCAGCCGATGATCTGTGCTGGAATTGCCCGAGTATTGATTATCTGCTGTATAGTGGCTCATGACATGAGTCACTTAAACCCATATAGGCATTAAATAAAATCAGTGGATCGAATAGAACGCTTTTACAGGATTGACACCCTCCTCCAGTCTCGGCGGGCAACACCACTGGCGCTGATGATTGAAGAGCTTGAAGTGTCTCGTGCGACTATCAAGCGGGACCTGGAATACCTTCGTGATCGCCTGTGCGCACCCATCATCTGGGACAGGGCCTTGCGTGGTTACCGCTATGACACCACTTCAGAGGATAATGAACGCTTTGCCCTGCCCGGCTTATGGTTCAATGCCAGTGAGGCACACGCGCTGCTGACCATGGATGCCTTGCTCTCTCAGCTGCAGCCCGGCCTGCTTGGCCCTCACATTGAGCCGTTAAGAGCAAGAATCCGACTACTGATGGAAACCGGTGATCACTCAGCGGCAGAAGTCATTAAGCGCATCCGGATAATCAGCATGGCCAGCCGCTCATTTGAGTCTAAACATTTTGAAGTCATTGCCTCTGCCCTGCTGAATCGTCAACGCCTGCTGATCACGCATTACAACCGGCGTAATGATGAACATCATGAGCGTGAAGTGTCACCTCAACGCCTGATCCATTACCGCGGCAACTGGTATCTTGATGCCTGGTGTCATTTACGTAATGACCTCCGCAGTTTTGCCATTGATGCCATCGAGCAGGTTGAGCCAGGCAATAACAAAGCCCGTCATGTCTCTGAAAAAAGACTCGATGAAACCTTTACGTCCAGCTACGGTATTTTCTCCGGCAAACAGAAATATAAGGCGGTCCTTCGCTTTACACCGCAAAGCGCACGCTGGGTCTCTCATGAGCAATGGCACCCGCAGCAGCAAAGCCACTATGACGAGCAGGAACACTATGTTCTTGAAGTACCCTACGCCAATGACACGGAACTCGTTATGGATATTCTTCGCCATGGTGCTGATTGTGAGGTGGTTGGTCCTGCTGACTTACGTAACAAGATAAGACAACAACTGGCCAACGCAATAAAACACTACACTTGATTTACAGGCTCACCTTGTGAGCCACTGCTGGCTGTATTCTCCTAAACCAGAAAACAATTGCTTTTATATGCAGTTGTTATTGGCAACAAGCTAAATCAGTCAGGAGAGATAAAATGAATACAGTACTATTTTTGATGTTGATCTATTTTGCCGCCGGTATAGTCTTTATTACACGGGAAGCAGATCAACAGGCCGACAAGCAGAACTCAATGCCACAGATTCAACATCCTGTTCTTCGCATTTCTTCCGGCATGGTGATAATGCTGCTATGGCCTGTCTTCCTGCTTGATGAGATATTTGAGCCACACCAATCCCCTATGGCTGTGAGGACTGAAAACTCCAAATAAATGGACAGATGATGCATCGACGTCAACAAAAATCACATACCTGACTCCAGCGCCTTAATACGCACCTCCAGCGGCGGATGTGTACTGAAGAGTTCTTTGAGCCCCGCTCCACTGATGCCGAAGGCGGCCATTTCATTCGGTAGGGGCTGAGGATCATGCGCCTGCTGTAGACGGTGCAGGGCGTTAATCATCTTGCTGCGACCGGCAAGTGCTGCGCCGCCGGCATCGGCCTTGAACTCGCGTCGGCGTGAGAACCAGGCGACGATGATATTGGCGAGCAGTGAAAAGACAATCTGGCCGACAATTGAACCGACGTAGTAGCCGATGCCAAACCCCCGTTCGTTCTTAAAGATGACACGGTCGATGAAGTGGCCGAGTATGCGCGAGAAGAAAATGACGAAGGTATTGACCACTCCCTGAATCAGGG
>JAUWVE010000159.1 GCA_030617565.1 Gammaproteobacteria bacterium
GGGTGCAGATATTATTACCCTGCATCTTCGTGAAGACCGCAGGCATATTCAGGACAGAGATTTGGCCATCATGCGGCAGACTATCCAGACACGGATGAATCTGGAGATGGCTGTTACCGATGAGATGATTGAGATCGCTATCAAAACTCTGCCGGAAGAGGTTTGTCTGGTGCCGGAAAAGCGTGAGGAGCTTACTACGGAGGGTGGGCTGGATGTGGCAGGAAATCTGTCCCGAATAAGCACGGGGGTTAAGCGTCTGCATAATGCCGGTATCCTCGTTTCATTATTCATTGACCCGGACCCGGCACAACTTGATGCCTCGATTGATGCCGGAGCTAAGGTGGTAGAATTACATACCGGGCATTTTGCAGATGCCGAGACAGAAGAAGTGGCTAACAGAGAGTTTCAATCGATAGCGGAGGCCGTCGACTATGGAAAAAGCAGGGGGCTTAAAGTCAATGCAGGCCATGGTCTGCATTATCACAACGTAGAACGGATTGCGGCAATCGAGGGGCTATCAGATCTGAATATTGGCCATGCCATCATAGCCCGGGCAGTTTTCACGGGCCTGGCTGAGGCTGTACGTGAGATGAAAACCCTGATGGACAGGGCTAGTGTGGTGTAAACGGCTCAGGTTATTTCTTTGCCGGTGGCGGTTGAAAGCCTGCAGGCATTTGTCCCTCTTCACCTTCGCCAAAAAGAAAGCCTACCATATGCAGCTCTATAACCTCCAGAGTCTGGGGGTCAGCAGTACTGAGGCGCATTTCATTCATAATAATCGTCAGGCGATCCAGCCATTGACGCCAGCCTTCAGCTGAAATATTTTCATAGATTCGAATACCGAGCTCGCCTGGATGGGGAACCTGTTCCAGCCCGGGTGCTTCTTTCTTCAGTACCTGGCAGTTAACCATTCTAGTCATGTCGCCTAACCTGTAATGCTGTGTGATTGATCTTCGAATTGTACCGGAAAAAAAGTTGTTTTTCCCTAAACCCGCTAGTAATTAAAGGTGAATCGGCCATTTAACCCCTGATAGTCGTGTATATTCAAAAGTTCCAGCTTGTCGGTATATTCAGGACTTATGCATTCGTCAGCATAGCAGGTAAAAATGAGATTATTTATATTCAAATACACTGAGATTATGCTTAATCTTGCGGGCATTGAGGGTGTAATTCTAGTCCACAGGCCCCATATCTCTGCTAGTATTAGAATTTAAACGAAATTACACAGGAGTATGACCATGGGTGAAGCAGCTTTTCAGACTGAAATTAGCAGTGAAATGATGTCAATTACTGATCTTGCACTTGAAAAGATGGGAGAGCTACTTGGACAGGTGGAAGAAGATGTCGCAGGTATTAGAGTGTTTGTTCATGGAGGTGGGTGCAGCGGTCTTTCATACGGCATGACCTATGCTGAAGAAAAACTTGAATCTGATAGCCAGCTTGGCAACGATGACTGCAGTATACTTGTTGACCCGGTTGCTCTGGGCTATCTACAGGGCTGTGAAATCGATTACCGTGAAGGCCCGACTGGTGCCAGTTTTATTTTTAATAATGTGTTCAAATCAGTCGGCGGATCCGGTGCCTGTGGCGGCGGCGGTGGTGGTTGTGGTGCCGGCGGCTGCGGTGGCTAATCAGAGGTTCCCGGGTTAAAAAAACGTACTGTTAGCCCGGTGAAACGACGCATACTTATCGTTTCACCTCCTGAAAGCTATCGTATTCAGCCCTACGTCAGGGCGGCTCTCTCACTCGACCTGGAGATTAATCTTGCATCACAGGGCGAGTGGGCTATTTCTTCGCCAGTTTCGGCTGGTATCGACGTTCCTCTTCAAGATCAAAAGTCTGCACTCACCACTCTGGTAGGCTTATTCGAGCAGCAGCACTACGATGCGGTTATTGGAACCGATGACAGTACACTCGAACTTGCCGCCAGGCTCGCTGAAAAAACCGGTCTGCAGCAAAACCTTCCCACAGCCGTTCGACTGGCCAGACGCAAGGATTTATCACGACTTTGCCTGCAGCAGGCGGGCATACAGGTGCCTGCTTTTTCAGTCGAGGAGGTTAGTGAGCAACGGCTGCTGGATGAGCCGCATTTTGGGTTTCCCTGTGTCATCAAGCCGCTGGCATTATCCGGCAGCAGGGGAGTGATACGCGCCGATACGATCGGGAGGCTTAACCAGGGAGTGCAGCGAAGTCTTAAGATCATTTCAGAAGAGACTGATTTATATGAGAAAACCCACCTCCTCCTGGAACAGTATATTCCTGGCAGAGAGTTTGCCATCGAAGGGATGTTGACTGACGGCCGGCTCGATGTGCTCGCCATCTTTGATAAGCCTGATCCGATGGAAGGTCCCTATTTTGAAGAGACTTATTACATTTCTCCAGCAAGAGTTTCACTGGATGAAAAGGAGATCCTGGTAGAAACAGTGCAGAATGCCTGCAGAGCCTTTGGTCTGGTTACCGGGCCAGTTCATGCAGAATGCCGTCTAAATAAGCAGGGTGCATGGTTGATAGAACTGGCGGCAAGGACGATTGGAGGTCTTTGCAGCCGGCTACTTAGTTTTGGTACCGGATATTCGCTCGAACAGCTGGTGCTTGCGAATGCTATTGGGCAGGAGTTGCCACTGGGGCTTAAAGGCGGTGCCGCAGGTGTCCTTATGCTACCGACAGAAGAAGCCGGCATCCTGCGCCGGGTAGAGGGGGTAATGAAGGCAGAAAAGGTGCCATACATTGATGATATCGAGATTAGCTTGCGCGAAGGGTACCACGTAACACCATTACCTGAAGGGGCGAGTTATCTGGGATTCATTTTTTCCTCAGCACCAGATTCAGACAAAGTTGAACAGGCATTGAGGAATGCCCATGCCCTGTTGAACCCTGTGATTGCACCCTACTGGCCAGTTTCTGAGGGCAAAAAAGAAGCCAGCGCCTAAGCAGCTGGCCGAATAAAACCTTTTTTGCTGGGTGTTAAGGGAATTTTACAATCCCATTAATACCGAAATTGTAGAGCTGTGACTTGCCCTGATTGCCTTCATATTCAAGTTCGAGGTCAAAATGCCTGCCGATATGCACGCCTAGTCCAAGGCCATACCCGACCTGGGTTTTGTTTTCCTGAATAACTCTTTGTGTGCCTGGTTCTCCACCTATGATCTCCTGTCCAACAACGACATCAATTGTTTCATCCGGGTTATTCGGATCAGGCTGCGTCTCAATTATATCATTTACCGTCTGTGGTCCCCAGGTAGTTTCAATTTTGAAGCGAGAAGCAACAATGCCAACCTTGCCCTTGGCATATATGCGACCCGGGGTACGATACGCGACATAACCGCTGTATAGTGGGTTTTCCCATCTGCCGCCGTTAGGATAGATGCTCGGATTGCTGGAGTCCGCACCATTTACATCACCCCATTCAATACTGGGCAGGTATTGAAACTCGAAAGCCGCTTTGCCTTTCCAGACAGGTCGCGCGAATTCA
>JAUWVE010000194.1 GCA_030617565.1 Gammaproteobacteria bacterium
GCCGATGTGGTGGATATAGACGATAGCGTCACTGACGATGTCACGGAATTTGAAATACATATTAATCGTGAAAAGTCAGCACTGGCAGGCATCCCAGCTGCCAGAATCATCCGCACATTAAACACCTTCATCGGTGGTTATGAAGCTGGAACTGTACACATCAAGGGTGAGAGAGAACCGGTAGCTATTCGGTTTCAAATATCTGCAGCCAACAGGGTACAGCAGTCTGACCTGGATAACATATTTCTGCTGACGGCACAGGGTAAAAAGATCAGGCTTTCTGAAATTGCCGAAATTCGTGAACACATCGCTGACAAACCGATTCTACACAAGGACCAGGTGCCCGTTGTATATGTTAGCGGTGAACTTGCATCAACGTCGCAGGTCTATGCCATCATGAAAATGAAGCAGTACCTGGATACCCATCCATTGCCAGGAGATATAGAACTGGTACAAAACTTCATCAACGCGCCAAAAACTGGAGAATACACCCTGCGTTGGGATGGTGAGATGCGACTGACACTGGATGTATTCCGCGACCTGGGGGCCGCTTTTGCGGTCGCACTGATACTGATCTATCTTGTACTGGTTGGGTACTTTCAGTCATTCATGCTGCCGATCATTGTTATGGGGGCAATACCGCTGACCATGATCGGGGTCTTCCCCGGTCATGCCATTATGGGACAGTATTTCACTGCCACATCGATGATCGGGTTTATTGCACTGGCCGGTGTAGTCGTTCGCAACTCTCTGCTGCTGATTGATTTCATTATCGAATACCGGCGCGCCGGTCATAGCCTTGAACAGGCTGTGCTTCAGGCCGGGGTAACTCGCCTGCGACCGATCTTGTTGACAGCGATTGCCATTGTATTAGGCACCATGGTGATGATATTTGACCCGGTGTTTGGAGGTCTGGCTGTCTCCCTTATCTTCGGCACGATTGCATCAACGATCCTGACATTGTTTGTTGTTCCGCTGGTCTATTTAAGTTATTGCAAACGCGTATCACCAGAAAAACCCTTAAAGGGATAAAACAATACATCACTACAAAAAAAAGCCCCGCAATGCGGGGCTTTTACTTTCCTTTCAGAAAACTTGCCTCGTTTACGGGCAAATCGTAGGGTCCGAAGGGAAATGACCAAACAGCAGCAGGAAGTTCTTGAATGGTCCCATATTCCCCATGGCTTCGATCTTGGGGCCCTTAAACTTCAAACGACCAAACATCATAGCCTTCATTGGGCCATAATCTCCATTACCGATTTCTATCCAGCGATCGGTATCTGCAAACATCTCATAATCGGCAGAACGGTCAAGATCCGGGTTTTCTACTTTACCTGCATAAACACACATGGCCTTATTGTCCTGACGCTCGAACTGCATTTCTACATGCGGGCTATCCGGGCAGTCTTTACGATAAAGCTGGATGATCTTGAACCCTTTATCACCATCGTTATCCACCCATTCAGAATCAGCCAGGCCTTTGGTCATCAGTTCATCGGCATTCCAGGCATCGCAAAACTGCTTGATATACTCGACTGACATCATGGCTGGAAGTTCAGCTGAGGGTTTATCAGTGGTTGACTCAGTTACTGCCTGCTCGGCCTGCTCTGTTCCCTGTTTGGTATCCTGTTGAGGATCTGCCGCTTTTTCCTGTCCGAATACCGGACCGGAGAAAGCAACTATTCCGGAAACAATTAATACAGCAGCGACCTTCTTCAGCGAAACATCTAATAGTTGAAAGCTGTGCGATTTCATAATCTCACTCCAATTATTAAAACTTAACATCATAAAAAAAGGGACGGCCTAAAGCTGTCCCTTTTTTCTGTACTAAGCAGAACCTTCCGGTCTGTTAGTATCTCCAGGTGTAGTTGGCACCAATTTCAAACTGCTCCATTCTGATAGTGACTTCCTGGGTATCCCCTCCAGGTGTGGCAGCCAGAGGGTTACCACCACTAACTTCTGTTTCTGGCGCCCACATGAATGAGAAATCAAGTGAACTGGACTTGCCGACATTTGTAGAAAAACCCGCTGTCCAGTGATCCTCTACTACGCCGGGCGCAAGGATGTTGAACACCGTTTCTGAATCAGGAACAGGCTGGTCGTTGTGAGAGTAACCAGCGCGTGCCTGCCAGTTGCCTGCATCGTACTGGTAGCCCAGTTTCCAGATGCCGAGGTCTTCCCAGCCAAAGCCAGGTCCATTCGAACCACCCATACAGCTATTAAAATCACCACCCATACACATACCAAGGTTCGGCATCATCGGGTTGGAGATAGCAGCAGCATCGGTATAATCGATTTGCTGGTAATCAAGCAGAATGGTGTGCTCTTTGGAAGGACTGAATCTCGCACCGATTGTCCATGTTTGCGGTATATCGAAAGTACCCTCATCGGCAAACAGTCCGGCGTACTCTTCAAACTCGGACATCTTGATCTTGCTCTGGTAGGAAGCAGCAAGCGAGAACGCCTCATTTATATCACCGGTAATACCAACTTTAATACCAAAACCACCCGCTGTATCATAACCATTATTTGTCAGATTAGCCGGGTCGGTAGACATGCGTCCAAAACTTGCCAGTCCTGTTGCCTTGAAACGAGCCAGGGCATAGATACCGGTCACACCCAGTGAAACCTGATCAGA
>JAUWVE010000175.1 GCA_030617565.1 Gammaproteobacteria bacterium
CCGATCAGTTAGGAGAATCAATGATGCAAGATCCATTAAGAGCTATCTGTGATGACAATCTGGAAAGGCGCTGGATATGGGTGACCCTGATCATGACTTTCGTGATGATCGCCATCCTCGGAGCGTACGCGGTCGCCAGTAATCTCCATCCCCCCAGCAATGTAGAAACCATTGATTCTTCCAGGCTGCATCTCAGCGAGGAGTTTGCCGAAGATAATCTTGGTGTAAAGAAAAATGCTGATGGCAGCCTGACAGTCACCATGGTAGCGGCCCGTTACGGCTTCTTCCCGCCTGTCATCGAAGTGCCGACGGATACGCCAGTCACCTTCCGTGTTGCAAGCGCCGATGTCCTGCACGGTTTTCACGTGCCCTTCACAAACGCGGCAACCATGGTTGTACCGGGTTATGTATCGGAGGTTCACACCAGCTTCCCGGCCGCCGGGAAATATTCCTTCCTGTGCAATGAATACTGCGGGCTCGGCCACGACAGCATGTGGTCGCGTTTGATCGTGGTGCCTAAATCTGCCGCAGGAGACGAATCATGAAGTCATCAAATAGTGCCGGCCTGAGCCTGGCAAACATGTGGGTAGCCTTCATATTTTTCGTAGTCGCAGCCTTACTCGGTCTTTATCAGGTTATTGAAAGAATAGACCTGATACCCGGATTGAAATCACCTGATTTGTACTTCGCTTCCGTGTCCACCCACGGCGTTCTGATGGGCTTCGTGCTGACAACGTTCTTCATTGTTGGTTTCGGTTACTACACGGCAACCACGAGCCTCAAGCAGGAAGTATGGAGCAGGCCGCTGGCCTGGTTCGGATTCTTCCTGTCCCTGACCGGTGTACTGCTGGCAGCCTCACAATTACTGACCGGGAATGCCTCGGTGCTATACACATTTTATCCACCGTTGAGGGCGCATCCGGTGTTCTACATTGGCGCCACACTGCTTATCGTGGGGTCGTGGGTCTGGTGTCTGCAGATGGTCGTGATGATGTCAAAGTGGAAAAAGGCCAATCCGGGCGAGACCGTGCCGCTGGCCATGTTCGGTACCACGGCGAATGCCATCCTGTGGTTCATCACCAGCCTGGGTGTCGCCTCAGAGGTGATTTTCCAACTCATTCCCTGGTCGCTGGGCATTATCGATACCGTCGATGTCGGACTCGCAAGAACTCTGTTCTCGTGGACATTGCATGCGATTGTTTATTTCTGGCTGATTCCCGCCTATATTGCTTTTTACACCCTGGTGCCGAAAGCGGCAGGCGGTTTTCTGTTCAGCGACCACATGGCACGCATTGCCTTCATTATGTTGCTGGTCTTTTCAGTACCGATCGGCATGCATCATCTGTACATGGATCCGTTTCAGGCGGCAGGCTGGAAGCTGCTGCATATGACCGGTACCTTCATGGTCGCTGTTCCCACCCTGATCACTGGCTTCACGGTCTTTGCCTCGCTGGAAGTTGCCGGGCGTCTGCGTGGCGGCAAAGGGCTGCTAGGCTGGATTGGCACCTTGCCGTGGAGTAACCCCATGGTGCTGGCAACCGGGCTTGCCATGCTGATGCTCACCTTTGGTGGCTTTGGCGGCATGATCAATGCCAGCTATGCGATGAATACCATGATCCACAACACGCAGTGGGTCACCGGCCATTTCCACCTGATTTTCGCCGGCACGACGGTGATCATGTATTTCGCCATTGCCTATTATCTGTGGCCGAAAATGACCGGTAAGCAACTTCATTCGACCAGGATGGCAGTGAAACAGTTGTGGCTATGGTTTATCGGTATGCTGGTGTTGACACTGCCATGGCATGTAATTGGCCTACAGGGCCAACCACGCCGTATTTCGTCTACACCGTATGACGAGTCTTTTGTGCAGGCATGGTTGCCGGGTGAATGGTCAATGATCGCTGGTGGCGTCATCCTGTTTACTTCGGCGATGATGCTGGTCTATAACCTCGCGAAGACGCACAGTAATGCGCAGGCAGAAAGCAATCTGGAAGTTGAATACGCGGAGTCACTCCATTCCAGTGCTCGTATGCCGCATTTGTTGAACAGTTTCGGCTTCTGGACCGCATTGATTGTGGTCTACATGATCGCCAGCTATGGCTATCCCATTCTTCAGTTCTTCCTGATGGAAACCTTCGGTACTGTCCCATGGAGTATTTAAAAATGATGCGATTGATAATTGTATTTGTTAGCACGGCACTATTGGTGCCGGTTGCGCATGCAGAACCGTCTTCGGCTGTTGCTTTTGACTTACCGACCATTAAACTTTTGAAGTCAGCTGATCCGGAAAAAGGTGAGACTTTGGCAAAAGAAAGTAAATGTGCCAAGTGTCACGGGGATGCGGGTGTTTCCGATGACCCGGATGATATCAATATTGCTGGCATGAGTGCTTCATACAGCTTCAAGCAGCTAAAAGATTTTCAGGACAAGAAGCGCGATGACAAGGATATGTATAAGAAGACCAAAAAACTTGATGATAAGCAATTGGCTGATCTCGCTGCCTGGTATGCCACGCTGGAACCGGCAAAACCTGCTGCTGACCGGAAGATGACGGCTGAAGTACGCAAGCTGATTATTCATGGCGATCCCGAGAGACTACTGAAGGCCTGTGCAGCCTGTCATGGACGTAAAGGGCAGGGTGGCCAGTTTGATCATCCAGCACTCACTGGACAGAACGAAACCTATCTGGTTGACATGATGACAGCTTTCCAGGATGGAGATCGTACCAACGATATCTATTCGCGTATGCGTTATGTCAGTGAAGTTCTTACCGAAGAGGAAATCGAGGCATTAGCAAGCTACTATGCTGCCGATTTACCTGAGGAAGAAGAGTAAGAAAACCATTTGAGCGACTGTTTCCATTGTGGTTTGCCGGTCCCGGAAACCCATGCTCTGCCTGTACTGGAAGTAGAAGGTACTGAGCGGGAATTCTGCTGCCATGGCTGCTATGCGGTTTGCAAGGCGATCGTGGGAGCGG